>CANQUY010000027.1 GCA_947627125.1 uncultured Clostridia bacterium | reverse complement strand
GTTGACAACGGCGACGGGACCTACACGGTCACCCCGAGCGGACTTGAGAGCGAGAACTACAACATTGTTTACGTGAGCAGTGTTGTCCCCGCGGCGGCATTTGAGTCCAACAGCAATGCTCTTTGGATCGCCCTTGCGGTCGTCGGCTCTGCCGTTCTTCTCCTCGGCGCAGTTGCGGTGGTCTACGCGGTCCGCAAGCGCAAGGAGTAAGACCCCGACGTTCTAATCGCGTCACCCTGAGCGTAGTCGAAGGATCCCATAAAACGCACGGAAGTCCATAGCGGCGTCATGCTGAGAATAGGAGCATAACGCAGTCCGTGAGAGCTGTATCGAAGCATCTCGCCGCGAGATTCTTCGGGTCAAGTCGTCGGACTTCGTTCTTACTCCGTTTCTCAGAATGACGCGGCGGCTCCCGCCGTTGCAAAGGTCAGGCGGGCAGCGGCAATTCCCAAAAAATACCCTATAAAACCTCCATAAAGGCCACCGTTTTTGCGGCGGCCTTTTCTCATATTTTTGCAAATCTCATTTAGACCGATTTCCCCAAAATTCGCCACTTATAGCGCAAAAAAGCCGTTCTCAGTGTGATAAAATCAGGGAGATAGCAAGGGGGATCTCATGGCAAGAAAAATCGTTGTGACATCGGGAAAGGGGGGCGTCGGCAAGACGACTGTTTCCTGCAATCTTGCCGTTCACCTTGCGGAGAAGGGGAAACGCGTCATTGTCTGCGACCTCGATTTCGGGCTCAACAATGTGGACGTCGTGCTCGGCATCGAGCATCTCGCCCTCTACGACATCACCGACGCCGTTGAGGGACGCTGCCGTCCCCGACAGGCTCTCATCAAGCACCCGCGCTATCCGACGCTCTTCGCCCTTGCGAGCAACCGCGTCAGCGAGCGTTATGTTTCGCCGCAGGCCGTCCGTTTGATTCTCGATTCCCTCTCGCCGTCCTTTGACTATATCGTTATCGATTCGCCCGCGGGCATCGAGGAGGGCTTTCACCGTGCCGCCGCCTGTGCCTCCGAGGCAATTCTCGTCACCACGCCTCACCTTTCCGCCATGCGTGACGCCGACAGGGTCGCGGGGCTCCTCAAGAGTTACCGTTTCGACCGCGTGGGACTTCTCGTGAACCAAATGCGTAAGGACCTCGTGCGGAAGGGGGAAGTCCTGAGCCCCGACGAGATCGCTAAGGCGTTGTCCCTTCCCCTGTATGCGAGCATTCCCGAGGAGGATAAATTCTTCCTCGACAATATCAGCCCCAAGTCGCGGGCCTACCGCGGGCTTGCGGAATTTGTGATAGATTTGCCCTTTCGGGAGAAAAATAGGAAAAGCGTATGAAGGAAGAGGACAGAAAGCGTTTAACGGGGTTCATTGAACAGGACAGGGACGGTCTGAACAGGGAGAGCCGCGCGGCGGCGTTAAAGGCATTCCGCCATGTCGCGGAGGAGTTTTTTGAACCTGCGGGGGAGATCGATCTCGACGTCGCCAAGGAGCGGCACGGGTTTGAGGTCACGCTGCGCTTCAGGGCCGACCGCGTCAAAAATTTTACTTCGATAAAGTGAGTTTTATCGTTGACAAAGTGACCGAACGGTGGTATAATTTAGCAGGAACGGGCAGGGGGAGAGTGTCTGTTACTTTTTCATGAGGTATTTTGCCATGCGCAAATTTGCAATTCTGACCGATACGGCCAGCGATCTCCCCGAAAACTACTATACCGAACACGACGTTACCCCGATCCGCCTCGGCTTTACGATGGACGGCGTCACCTATGAGGGGGAGGACGGTCCCCATCTCGACGTCAAGGAGTTCTACAAGCGTCTTCGCGGCGGTTCCATGCCCACGACCTTCCAAGTGACCCCCGATCAGGCGGAAAAGTCCATGACCGCCCTTGTTGAAGAGGGGAAAGACGTCTTGGCGATCGCATTTTCGTCAGGCCTTTCGGGCACTTACGAGAGCTATGTCACCGCCGCCAAGCGCGTGCAGGAGAAATTTCCCGATCGCAAGGTCGCCGTCGTCGATTCCCTCTGCGCCTCGCTCGGGCAGGGACTTCTCGTTGACTATGTTGTGAAAAAGGCGGACGAGGGCGCAACTTTGGAGGAAGCGCAGGCCTATGCGGAGAGTATCAAGCTCCACATTTGCCATATCTTCACGGTGGAGGACCTCTTTCATCTGAAGCGCGGCGGAAGGGTCAGCGCGGGCACTGCGATCGTGGGGACCCTGCTCAATATCAAGCCCGTCCTGCATGTGGACGATGAGGGGCATCTCATTCCCATCGGCAAGAGCATGGGGAGGAAGAAGTCCATCTCCGCCCTTGTGGACAGAATGGCGGAGCTCAATATCAGCAAGGAGAATGAGCCGATCTTTATCTCCCATGGCGACTGCGAGAAGGATGTGGATCTCCTCATTTCGCTGGTGAAAAAGAGATTCGGCGAGCGGGAGATCTTTGTCAACGACATTGGCAGCGTCATCGGCACCCACTCGGGGGCGGGAACGCTCGCGATCTTCTTCATGGGAAGCCACAGATAATTGAATCTTGAAATCATGCGGCGGCGCCTCCTTCCGAGGCGCCGCCGCGCTTTTCTCCCCGGCGTTCCCTCAGAATGACGCGGCGGCACGGGGGTCCATGGAGGCGTCATGCTGAGAACGAGAGCGGAACGCAGTCTACGGAAGTTCTACCGAAGCATCTCGCCGCATGGTTTACGGACATTCGCCGCGAGATTCTTCGGGTTCGTTCGGCCCTCTCATTCCGCTCCGTTTCTCAGAATGACGCGGCGGCATGGGGGCAAAACGTTGGGGACAAAAATGCAAAAAAACAACAAAAACTCCGCATTGCATAAAATAATTGTGTTCTTAAGAAAAACATGATACAATAAAACGGCCTATTCTTGAAAGACGGAGAATTTCATATGACAAGACGCAAATTTCTCGCCGCAACGCTCGCCGTTGCACTGACCTTTTGCCTCGCCTTGGGTCTTATTTTAGCCTTTGGGCTGAGGTTTTTTGCCCGCGCGGAAACTGCCGAGAGCAACGACCTCACGATCGCGACGCTGAGCGACAAGAGCAGAGAGCTGAACAATGGCTATCTGGATCGCTACGGCATCCCGACCTCTGCATTCACCTATACAAACAACGGCGGAGCCGAGGACGGCGCGCCGCTTTCTTATGCATTCGACAGAAATTTTAACTCCGTCTGGCGTTCTCTGACGCAGACCAAGGCGGACGACAAGAGCACGGTCAATACCGTCACGGTCACCTTTGAGCGTGCCTTTTCGGTCGATCGGATCGTCTATCAGGCGGACAGCAGCTGGTACGACCGCGGATATTTCAACACGCTCACCCTCTCCTACACCGACGAAAAGGGCGCAAAGGTGGAGTGTGAACCCATCCAAAGCCAACAGACGAGCGAAATCGTTCTCGTCACACTGAAAAAGGGCGCCGTCGTCAAGTCGATGACGCTTGAATGGACGAAGGTCCCCACAAATCATCGCACAGTGGCGGCGGCGAGCGAGATCATCTTCCTCCAGCCCGAGAGCAACGAGGTCGAAGCCGTTCAAAGCATGTTCACCGACTACGCCCAGCTCCATCTCGACAGCGGGAAGATCAAGTCGAAGGAGGACGTGCAGACGCTGAGGGAGAAAGTCAAGGATTACGCGACCTATGATTCCGAACTCAGCTATCTTCTGAACCGTGCGGAGCAGGTCTTGGACGGCGCAGTTTCCTACGATCCCCGCCGCGAGATGAGCACCGCCGAATGTTCCAATCAGATCACACAGCACGGCGACGTGGCGGGCTATGCGAGAAGCAAGCTCAAATTCGCGTGGTTCGGCACCAACCGTCAGGCGACGGGCGTCAGCGCTTCCCCGGGCGACACCCTCATTGTCTATGTCACGGGGAACGAGGGAGATCCGCTTCCTTCCGTCGTCTTTTCCCAGCATTGGGGGAGCTGGAGGGCATGGCGGAGCGGGGAATACAAACTCCGCCTCGGCAAGAATGTCTTTGAGGTCCCGAATTACCTGCAGGATGGGTATACGGATAACGAGGGGAACCCGCTCATCGCGGGCGGTCCCGTCTATCTCGTCAACCCCTACACGCCCGACGCGCAGTCCCAAAACGTCAAGGTCTATTTTGAGGGCGGGGACCTCTTTCCCATCTTCCGCGAGAACGGCGACGAGGGGGCGTATAAGAAATTTCTCGCCGACTATGCCGACGCCGTCGCCCTCGACAGGGAGGAGAACGCGCCGAAGGACCGCAAGGTCGTGGACGTCACGGAGATCGTTTCCGACCGTACCATTCTCACCGTGCGGGCGAGCAGGGCGAACGACATCTACAACGCCCGCAGTTTCAGCCCGCAGACCGCGACGGAAACGTGGGACAAATATATTGACGGCCTGCTCCAATTCGACGGGATCGTCCTTGAAAACGACGAAGAAAAGCTTAAGGACGTCGGCGCGGAATACGACGACAGGAACCGCTGGCTCAACGTCAATATCCGCCTCGCGCAGCCCTACGGCGCTGCCTATGCCCATATCGAGCATATCGGCATTCAGGTCAGCTGGGAGGCGACGGCGATCGAGGCGACAAGTACCAATGCCTTCGGCTGGGGATACACCCACGAGATCGGCCACATGATGGATATCGGCGAGAGAACGGTGTCCGAGTGCAGCAACAATATGATCTCCAAGTTCCACGAAACGGTCATCGAGGGGACGGCGCAGCGCGGCGATTTCGCAAAGACGACGGAGGCCCTCGCGCCCGACGACCATATCGCCTCCTATTGGAATACCAACCGCGGCAACTTCATCTTTTGGTGGCTCCTCGAGAGCTACTACCCCGGTTTTTGGGCGCGGCTCGACAATCTCTACCGCTACACAGATGTCTACAAGAATTTCACCGAAGAGGAGAAAAAGCAGCTCGGCGTCATGAATGCGACGGAGAAACAGGTCTATCTCTCCTCCCTCGTCCTGAAAGAGGATCTTTCGTACTATTTCGAGCGGTGGGGGTATAACCTCTCGACGAACGACTATATTTTCAAGGCAAACGGGGAAAACACCTCCGCCGCTTTCAAAAAACTCATGAAGGACGCCAGGGAGAAGGGGCTCATCAAGGAGAGCACGGGCCTCAAATTCTGGTATCTCGACGCCGCCGAGTGGCGCATGCGCTATCCCGAACCCGCAAAGTGCGAGCTCTACCGCGGCACGGAGGTCCCCGCAATCAGATCCATCACGAAGAGCGGGGACGGCTACAACCTCATCATGGAAATTGAGGGGGCGGAGAGGGACGCGCACCTCGGTTTTGAGATCCTCGAGGGCTCCTCGGGGGAATGGAAGGTCATCGGATTCACCTACGATACCATGTACCTCGACGCCGCCGACTACGGAAACAGAACGCCGCAGTACAAGGTCGTCGCCTACGACCGCGCCCTCAAGACGTCTGAAGAGAGCGCCGCTAAGAGCCCCGCGACGAGTGCGGACGGCGTCTGCGAGATGAACGGCGTCAAGTATGCTTCCCTCTACGAGGCGGTTTCCGCCGCAGGGGACGGGGCCGTCATCACACTCTTAAAGGATACCTTTGAAACGGGCATTCTCATCGAAAAGAACATCACGATACGGGCGGATTCTGCCTGCACGATCACAAAGGGAGGGCCGCGGCCCATCTTCACCGTCGGGAAACAGAGCGAGGACGGGAGCGGGACGGTCGGTTCCCTCACCCTCGTCGGGCCCGCGGGGAAACTCACCCTCGACGGCGGCAGGATCTCCACGAACAACCCTCTGCTCCTCCTGCAGGGCGGCACGCTGAACGCTTCGGACTGCCTCTTTACGGGCAACACCGTCAAGCAGGGGACGGCCCTCGGCGGGGCTCTCCGCATTGACGGCGGAAAGGCGGAACTCACCCGCTGCGCCTTTGAGAACAATGCGGCGGGGTATGGCGGAGGCGTCTATATCGCCAACACAAGGGGGAATTTGGAAACGAAGGCGTTCGACGTCAATTTCACGGACTGCACCTTCAAAAACAACACTGCCGCCGAGGGCGGCGGGGTCTACAACAGGGGAAGCGTCACCTTCCGCGGCTGTATCTTCGAGGAGAATACGGCATCTGCGGGCGGCGGGGTCGCCAATCTGAATGGCGGCGTCATCTTCTTCTACGACTGCGCGTGGACAAAGAACAGCGCGGCGAAGGGCGGCGGCCTCTATGCGGACGGCAGAATGGATCTTGTCGGCGGTTCCATCAAGAACAATACGGCCTCGGAGGAGGGCGCGGCGCTCTATATCCTCTCCTCGAACTCTGCCCGTGCGCTCCATGTAAGGCCGAGCGAGGGGAGCGGCGAAACCGTTCAAATTGCGGGAAACATCTGCGACGGCGGTTCGGCGGTCTATCTTGCGGGCAATGCCGACGAATTCACGGCAGACGTCACCGACAACCGCACGCTGTATGCCATTTGGTTCGGCGGAACTTCCAAACTGAAGGGCGGAAGGATCGGCGGGACGATCTTCAAGGACGCGGGGGCGGCGGTCGGCATTCTCGACGCCCTTCCCGAGGCGGCAGGCGGAAAGATCGGTGTGCTGACCAACTCAACGGAAACGAGTCTGTTGCTCTTCTCCGCCGACTTCACGCTCGGCGAGGGGGAGGCGACCCGGTTTGAAACTTCCCGCGGCAACGCCGTCGTCAAGAACGGAAAGGAAATTTGGCTCGAGATGGAATCGTACACCGTCACCTTTGTGATCGGCGGCGATAGGCAGGAATTCCACTATCTGCCCGATTTCACCTTCACGCTCGACGCGCGCGGCGGCGGGCTCGATCAGCGGACCTATGTCGCCGCATGGACGGACGATCGGAACGTCCTCCATGCAGTGGGGGAGGAGATCTCGGTCAACAGGGATATGACCTTCACGGCGCAGGTGAAAGATAAGTTCACGGTGACGTTCGAGGTCGACGCGGCGGCGGAAACGGAGAGCATTGTCTACTATGTGATGCCCGCCGAGCCCTTCACCCTTCCCCGCATCGATCCGCTCAAATATGTTTTCAGCGGCTGGGACCTTGGCGGCGCCCTCTATCCTGCCTATGATACGGCCCATGCGGAGAGCGATCTCGTCTATACGGCGCGGCTCACCAAAAAGCTCGCCGCAGAGTATGCGATTCGGAAGGACGGCATGAACCATGTCTATGCGACCCGCTACTATGCCTACGGCTCGAAACTGACCTATGTCGGCTGCGAGGATGATTCCCTGATGCCTGCGGGCGGGTATATCGATGGATTTTATATTGAAAAGGACGGCGCCCTCGCTTCCGAGTATGTCAATTTCGACACCTATACCATGCAGACGGATATCACGCTCGTGGCGGAAGTCATAGATATGCCCGTCTATATCGTATACCGCTTTTTGGAGGGGAACCACTTCTGGGAGGGCAACGACTACGGCTATGAGCTCGCACCCTACGGTTCCACCTATATCATCTCCCTCCGCTCCGTGCCGATCGGCTATCATGCCGTTTCCGTGGAGCTCAACGGCGTCACCTATCCGCAGGAGGCTTTGGACGGATTGCAGATCGAACTGGTGGATGAGAACGGTTTGTATCTGCTCATCAATACCTATATCGAAAAGAACAGCTACAACGTGACCTATCAGATCAACGGCGAATTCTTCAAGTCGGAAACCCGAAAGTACGGCGACGAGATGATCCTCGAGGACCCCACGGACACCCTTCTGAAGGACAAGTTCGGCGAGCAGCAGTATTCCTTCAACAGCTATCAGATCGTGACGGTGGACCCCTATAAGGATATTGAGGACCTCACGCGGGTGCAGGAGATGAATATCATGATCGGCGACAAGGTCGTCGTCACGGAGGACATTACGATCAATCTGCTCGTCTACGTCGAGGGACAGGAAAAGATGCCCGAAACGGAGCCCGAGGACGAGGACGCCCGCGCGCTCGCCCTGCAACGGCTGGAAAAGAGAGCTCTCGCACAGGAAATGGCAAAGTCGCTCATCGATTCCGTCAGCGCAAGCGGATTCAACCTCTCTCCCGACGAGCAGTCCGCGATCGTCACGGAGATCAATCTCGCTTTGTCGTCCGTTCTTGCGGAGCTGGACGGAGCGGATTCCCTCGCCGCGATGGAAACAGCCATCGAAACTTTCGGCGCGACGCTTGCGGAGATTCAGTCGGAGGCGGAACTTCTCGCCGCCAAAAACACCGCCAAGGGCAATATCGACAGCGCAGCCTCCCTCGCCCAAAAGACGCTTGAGCAAGTGGAAAACGGCGAGGCATATCTCTCGGAGATCGAACGGCTCGCGGCGGAGGCGAAGTCGGAATTGGAGGCGGCGGACGCGGAGGAGGTTTCCGCCATTGTGGAGAGAGCAAAGAGCGCGTTCAACGGCGTCGTGGAGGCGGCGGAGAGAGAAGCGGGCATCGTCATCGAAGTGAGGATCGGCGGCATCACGGCTAAGCCAAAGACCTATGACGGAACGACGAATGTGGAGCTCGACCTCACGGGCCTCGTCTTTCTCAACGCAGCGACGGGATTTCCCATCGACGCCGATTACAGCAGGGAGTTCAAACTCAACGTCACGGCGGTTCTTTCGGACAAAAATGCGGGAACGAGAACGGCGACGCTCACCTTCACGTTTGAGGGCGGCGAACACTATGCGCTCGCAAAGACGGGACAGCAGGAGCAGGTCACCGTCGAAGTGAAGAGGGCAAAGCTCACCGTATCGCTCGATGAAGAGGGCAACCCCGTCTACAGGGGCTTTGTGACGGGCGAGGATGAGAGCGTTCTTTCGGGAGAGCTCACCGTCAACTACACCGAGGAGGACGGCGTGCGCATGGGGACGCCCGGCGGCCTCACAAGCGAAAATTACGACATTGAGTTTGTTTCCTCACCCGTTGCGGGGGAACGCGGGGCTGACCTCGGCCTCATTCTCGGGATCTCCATTCCCGCCGCTGTGCTCGTTCTCGCCGCCATCGTCTGCGTTATCTTTCTCCGCAGGCTGGGGACAAAAAAAGAATGACGCCTCTAAAGTGTTGTCATTTTGAATGTATAAATCAAAATTAAAATATAAGCGCGTGGGACGAATATTGTCCAACGCGCTTTTCAGCTATGAATGATTTGTCAGCTCGTGTAATCGGTCGGAAGCGTAATCGTCGTCGTCCCGATGTCCGTGACCTCAAACGTGACTTCTCCCTGCTCGCTCGACCAAGCCATCCTCTTGAGGGCACCTTCCGAAAACTCCGCTTCTACCTCCACAAGGGTCGCCATTTGCCCGTCCTCGCTCGTCACCTCCACAGATGCGGCATAATATTCGCCGTCTGAAAACGTGAATTGCTCGTATTTGTCCGCGAACATTGCTAAATAGCCTGCAGATTCATTGAGCGCCATACTTTTCAGCTCCTCATAGGAGTGCCCGGTAATCTCCTCTCGGCTCCAGAGCGTTTCGTTATTCTGTTGAAAACCTGCATAGCCATAGTACTTATCGCCCTCTTTGGTTGCGATCGAGATCCCGCCGCCCTCATTCATCAGGAACTTGTCGCCGTCACACTGAAAAGTTATGTTATCGCGCCCCGACATCGTGCAGGTCATCTTGCCGCTCTTGACAGCCGCGTCGATCGCGGCCTTCCAGCTCTCCGCAGTGACCTCAAATTCCTGTGTTTGCGTCTTGTCGTTATCGTCTGTCTTGTCGTTATCGTCTGTCTTGTCTGTCGTGTTGGTTGTTTCGTTTTTTTCCGTCGTATCGTCTGTGTTTGGAGTGTCGTTCTTGCCGCACGCCGTTAAGTTCAGGCAGAGGATCCCCGCCAGGATAAGCGCGAGAGCAACTGTCTTTCCCATTTTCTTCATGATGTTCCTCCTATTTTCTATTATGATTGTATCATCTCTCGCTTAGGTGTGTCAAACGATTTGATATGTCGAATGGGGATATTTTCCGTCTGACATGAGAATGCCCCCATCATCCTGCCCCGCGCGCATTCTATTCATGTCTAAGCGCGGCACGAGCGCGTAGCGCGACGTAGCGCATCCGAACCATCACCGCATTTTTTCTCTCAACCCATCCATTTCTTGACAAAACTAAAAAAATTCTGTACAATATCACCGTTCGCTCAAAGAACAAAGTATTTGAAAAAAATTTAACAAATAATGGCGCGGAGGAGCACAAGCCATAAAGGAGAAAGGATGGGGAAGGACCCTTCACAGATGCAGAAAAAACGCCACATATCACGCAAAACAAGGGATTCCATTGTCAATATCGCGATCCAGATCCTTCTCGCCGTGCTCAGCCTCATATGGGTACTGCCGATCGTCGGAATCGTTATCGGATCTTTCCATTGCAGCGGTGCCGATCCCGACCTCGGGACGATCCACACTTGGGGATTGGACAACTATGTGCGCCTCTTTCGTGAAACGATGTTCCTAAAGTGGTTCGGCAACACCCTGCTCGTCGGCATGGTGACGGCGATCGTCCAGACGGCCTTTCAGCTGGCGGTCGGGTACTCGTTCTCGAGATTCCGTTTTCGCGGAAGAAAATTTTTGATGTGCTTCCTCTACGTGCTCAGCATGCTCCCCGGCTCCTTGACGCTCATTGTGTTGAATGGTTGGCTGCACGCCTGGAATTTGACGGGAGCCAATGCTCCGTTCGGGGCGCTCCTTGTCTACACGGCGAGCTCGGGGCTGGGATATTCCATCATCAAGGGATATTACGACACGGTGGACCGTTCCATCACCGAGGCGGCGGAGGTGGACGGCGCAACGCAACTGCAGATTTTCTACAGAATTTATCTGCCGATCGGAAAGCCGATCATCATCTATACGCTGCTCATGGGATTTCTGCTGCCGTGGAGCGATCCCTCCATCGTGGATGCCGTTTTGCCGGGGTTTATGGTCGGAGAGGGGATGCAGTGGATCATGGATTCGACGCTTCAGGACAATCTTCCGACCTTCTGTGCGGGCAGCGTCGTGATTTCGGTGCCGATCGTGACCCTGTTTTTGCTCTTGCAGAAGTACTACCTCACGGGTGAAACCATCCGCGTGACCGGCAAACCGCCTCATCCCGTTGAATAAACTTAGAATATTCCAAAAAACGGCCGATTTGAAATTTTATAGTTCAAATCGGCCGCATCTGAATTTTAATTGTTTATGCGGAAATAGCAGTTTCGGATCAGATGATTGATATAGAATTTTTAACAAAAAAACATTGTAAATCTTTTTGCAAATTTTTTGAAACTGAACATGGTCAATTTTGCTTTTGTTCGATCTGCAGAAACTCTGCACGTTAACTCAATGCAAATGTAAGTAAGGTGTGAATTTGCAGTTTGGTGAACAAAGGATCGCTCAAAATAAGATACATCTGAGAAACGTGTTTCGGAGTAAGGCGGTAAAACGCACATAAATCGCCTATTTTCGACATAGGTATAGAATATCTTGTCGAAAGGGGGCGGTTTTTGTGTGGAAAGAAATTGAGAGCAGGGCGGTCAAATGCGGAGAATATATTGTAAAGACGGGTTGTACGGTCCGCACCTGCGCCGTCGCCCTCGGCACCAGCAAATCCACCGTGCATAAGGACGTCACGGAGCGGCTTCAAGGCATCGATTTTGAATTGTATCTGCGCGTCAAAGAGGTGCTCGAGAAGAATCTTTCCGAGCGGCATCTCCGCGGCGGCGAGTCCACCCGCAAAAAATATGCGGGGAAGCATCTGCCTCACCTTGGCCGATAGATCCCGAAAGAGGGGGATCGTTGTCCTGTGCGGGAAGAAACGGTCACGGGTTCCTTTTTTTACCGAAAATCAACAAAAAGCAGAAATAGTCTTGCAAATTTTCAGAATCTGTGCTATACTGTTTCATGCGCCACAACTGAATAATTCATTCAATGTACGGCTACAACTTTGGCAAGGTGTATCCCTCTTTTCCGTATGTTGAATGATATATGAAAAGTTGTGGCGCAACACATTGGGGTACTCACTGCGGGCGTTCCCAATGCGGAGCGTCCTTATTTTTTGCCCATACGAAGGAGATACACATGGAAGAGAACATGCAAGAAACCCTCTCAGAGCTTTACGCGATCCGTGCAGTCATGTCGCTGCTCTGCAATCGGTATCCTACAGCTGCAGAGCCCGTGACGGGAACGTGCCGTCGGCGCGGCGGAGGGGAAAATTCCCGCTCTCTCCGCTTTTCTTCGTGGCTGTGTTTTTGGAAGAGATTGCGGTCAAACGTTACAAATTTCTATCTTTTATCCCTTCTTTCCGGTTTTTCCTCGGCATTTTACACCGTATTGGATTTTCTATTTCCGATCTTACAGATCGCGGCTGCCGTTCTGCTCGCCGTGTTCGGCGCAGTGGGAATGCTCGATACGGTTGGCCTATTGCCGAAGATCTTATTCATCCTGCTCGTTTTCAGCCCTCTGCTTCTGCGGCTTTTCATCTGCGTCGCCGTCAGCATACGGGAGATCAAAAAGTATAAAGCTGACTTTTTTGCATACAGAAAGAGTGCGGAAGAGGTGTATTCGCTTCTTGCCTATACAGAAAAGATCTATCCGCTGATTCGTGTTTGCGATTGGGGGAAGGTAGATCTCCTCATATATCTTCTGGAGAGGGGCTCTGCGGCCAATATCCGTGCGGCGATGCAGGCGGCGGAATGTCAAACAGAGGCGGAAGGGCTTGCGGAAGCTGTGAAAAACGCCTCTGCGGAGATCGCAAAAACGGCCGAGGTTTCCATCAAAGGGCTCGGGAGTGTTTTGGAAGAGCTGCTCAGTCGCTGGAGGGAGGGGACGGAAACGGATTCCCTGTACCGTGCCTTGCGGGACAAGATTTCGGTTCCGAGCACAAAACTTGCAAAATGGCTCCGTGACAGAATCGGCGCAAAGGAATGTCTGTAACAAGTTTCCGCCATGTATAAAAAACCTTCCGATTTCCTAAATTATAGGCATGAAGAAGATCAAGACAAATCCGCTCGGAAAGACGAAAGAGGAGAGGGAGTCCTGCTTTCCCGAGGCGGTCGAAAGGGAGTTCAGACAATGACGGGCCGCGGCAGGGAAAATTACAACCGCAACCGCAATTATATCAACTACGTCAACACGTTCGACCCGCCCACGCAGCATTTCAAGACCTGCCTGAGGGCCTTTCTCGTCGGCGGATTCATCTGCACGATCGGGCAATTTTTTCGATATATGCTTGAATTTGCGGGGCTTCAAGGGGATGAACTCGCGGGGACCGTTTCGGTGATCCTCATCTTTTTGGGAACCCTCCTTACGGGCATCGGCGTGTACGACCGCATCGGCAAGAACGCGGGGGCGGGTTCCATCGTCCCCATCACGGGGTTTGCGAATTCCGTCGCCTCTCCCGCCATCGAATTCAAGACGGAGGGCTACGTCTACGGCATGGCGGCCAAAATGTTCGTCGTCGCGGGGCCCATCATCGTGTTCGGGGTGAGTGCGGGGGCGGCAGTCGGGCTCATCTATTGGCTCATCGGCCTGTAAAAGCATAAAAAAACAGTTGCAAACACAAAAAAGGCGTGATATAATAGACGCAGAAAAACAGACAAGGAGAAAACAGATATGGCAAAGATCACTGCGGATACGCTCATTGCGGATTGCCTTGAACTCAATCCCAATGCGGCTGAAATTCTGATGGAGGCGGGGATGCACTGCTTTGGCTGCGCCCTTGCGCACGGCGAAACGATCGCGGAGGCAGTCGCCGTCCATGATAACGACCTCGAGGAACTTCTCGCAAAGCTCAACGAAGGGGTTGAGTGAAATTAAAAATTATGATAACGCGGCGGGGCATTTTGCAATGCCCCGCCGCGTATTTGTTGTTGCCGCTCATCCTGAGCGCAGCGAAGGATCCCATTAGACCAACGGGAATTTATGGCGGCGTCATGCTGAGAAGGGGAGAAAGAACGCAGTTTACGGGAGTTGAACCGAAGCATCTCGCCGCAAAGTGGCCGTATTCCCCCGCGAGATTCTTCGGGTTAGTTCCCGTCCTCTCGTTCTGCTCGTGTTCTCAGAATGACGCGGGGGACGGGGCGGCGTCATGCTGAGAAGAGGAGTGGAACGCAGTCTACGAGGGCTGAACCGAAGCATCTCGCCGCATAGTGTCTGTATACGCCCCGCGAGATTCTTCGGGTTAGTTCCCGTCCTCTCGTTCCGCTCGTGTTCTCAGAATGACGCGGGGGCTGCTTCCGTTGGTTTACGAGATCCGCTCGCTACGCTACTTCGCGCTACGCGCTCGTGCCGCGCTTAGTGCAACAAGAATGCGCGCGGGGCGGGATGAGGGCGGGGCTGCTTCCGTTGGTTTACGAGATCCGCTCGCTTCGCTACTTCGCGCTACGCGCTCGTGCCGCGCTTAGTGCAACAAGAATGCGCGCGAGGCGGGATGAGGGCGCGGGGCGTCATAGGGCCCTGCGGTTAGGTCGAGGCGGGAGGGGAGGTGCGGAACGCGGTGGCGGTTTGGCCCGTTTCCTGCCTGAAAAAGCGGGAGAAATTGTGCGGGGAGGGAAAATTCAGATAGTACGCCACTTCGGAAACGGTGTAGTCCGTTTCGAGCAGCAGCCGCTTTGCCTCGGCGAGCCGCATATGGATGAGATACCGCTTCAGCGTGACGCCCTCCGTTTCATGAAAGACTGCCGAGAGGTACTTTTCATGATATCCCAGCGCATCGGCAATGTCCTTCACCTTGATCTCCGAAAATCTGTGATAGGTGATGAATGTCTTGACGGAATCCACCAGCTGCTGCCGCTGTGAAAGGCCCGCTTCGTCCTCCGTGCGGCTCTCCGCAAGTTCCAACAAAAGCTGCGTCGCGAGATAGCGGGAGCGAATGCTCCTCGGGTGTTCCGCCTCGGACTGAAGGAGCATATGCGCAAGCGTTTCTATGGTTTCCCGATCCATGAATGCCGCTTGCGGCGGCAGAGAAACGGAGGCGGGGAGAGCGTCGCAGCGGAAATGCATCCAATAGAACCTGCACTTGCACACCCGTGTGCCCCGCTGTACGCGGGTGGGGGACATGATGAGATATTCTCCCTCCCTCACATGGTACTCCCTGTCGTCGTCGGCAATGTAGAGTTCCCCCTCGGTGACGATCATCATCTCGTATTCAAACAGCCGCCGCGTGAGATGCTTCCAGTCCTTTTGCGGCGAGATGAACTCCCCGAACCAGAGCATGTCAACGGGCGTTTCCAAACAAAAGTGCAACATCTTACCTTTCGATACCCCCGTATTTCTTTCTGAGATTGTCAAAATCCAACGATATACTATAATGATAGTAACATATTTTGTGCAAAGTTACAAGACTTGCAACAAAAAAAGGGGGAAAATTCCGAAAATGGAACAGAAAAAGACAAAGAAATGGATGAAAGGGCTTCTCGCCACCTTACTTTGTGTCCCGCTCTCGCTCGGCGTGCTTGCGGGCTGCGGCGGTGAAACGGGCGGCAATACAGGCGGCAATTCAGGCGGCGAAACGGGGGATGAAACAAAGGACCCCATCGAACAATCCACAGTCCAAGACGCCTCCGCTCCCACCTACACGGGCATCGACGAAGTGACGATCACCGATCCCTATGCCGTGAACGCGCTCGACAAGGAGCTCGTTTATCTCGTCGATACGATCGACGCGGACAAACTTCTCTACTATTTCTATGTGAACGCCAAAATTCCCGATGAGGCGCAGGCCTCCGAGGGCTACGGCGGAAACTGGGAGGGGAAACTCATCGGCGGACACACGCTGGGGCACTACCTCACCGCCCTTGCGCAGGCCTATGCCAACGCGGGCACGGGCGAGGCGCGGAAGGCGGAAGTCCTCCAAAAGATCGAATATATCGTCGGCGAACTCAAAAAGTGTCAGGATCATGCCGT
>CANQUY010000026.1 GCA_947627125.1 uncultured Clostridia bacterium | reverse complement strand
ATCCCCCGCTGCGCGGGTACTTCCCCTAAGAGGGGAAGCAAGAGGGGGACTTCGTTCGGGCAGCCCCGCGAGATTCTTCGGGTTAAGTCCCGCCCTCTCGTCCTACTCCGTTTCTCAGAATGACGCGGGGGACGTGGCGGCGTCATGCTGAGAAGGGGAGTATAACGCAGTTTACAAGAGCTGTACCGAAACATCTCACCGCATGCTTTACGGACTTTCGCCGCGAGATTCTTCGGGTTAAGTCCCGCCCTCTCGTCCTACTCCGTTTCTCAGAATGACGCAGGGGACGTGGCGGCGTCATGCTGAGAACGAGAGTGGAAACGCAGTCTACAAGAGCTGTACCGAAGCATCTCGCCGCATGCTTTACGGACCACCGCCGCGAGATTCTTCGGGTTAAGTCCCGTCCTCTCGTCCTACTCCGTTTCTCAGAATGACGCGGGGGACGTGGCGGCGTCATGCTGAGAACGAGAGTGGAACGCAGTCTACAAGAGCTGTACCGAAGCATCTCGCCGCATGCTTTACGGACCACCGCCGCGAGATTCTTCGGGTTAAGTCCCGTCCTCTCGTCCTGCTCCGTTTCTCAGAATGACGCGGCGGTTACTCCTCGGCTCCCGTTCTCGTCTTGGGCGGCGGCCACTCCTCGCCTCCCGTTCTCGTCTTGGGCTGCGGCTACTCCTCGGCGCCCCTTCTAAGGGGCCGTCATTCTAAATCCGCCCCCCACCACAATTTTTCATTTTTCATTTTTAATTTTTAATTCAAACACACCTTCTCACACAAAAGAGCAAGTCCCGCATACCCTGATAAAAAAGGGGGAACGAGGGTGCTTTTAGAGAGCGTCGGGGAGGATACAAAAACGCTCCGCATCGTCACGCGGGCGTATGCGGGGCGGGAGGGGGAACTCACTTCCGTACTTCAATATGTTTATCAATCTGTACTCACAGGGCAGAGGGGAGAGCATGAACTTTCCCTTCTTTTTCAGCACATTGCGGCGGAAGAAATGCGCCATTTGCAGATCATAGGTTCGCTCATCACCCGTCTTGGCGCCCCGCCCATGTTCACCGCCTGCCCGCCCTATCCCGTGGGTTACTACTCCGCTTCCTGCGTCAATTATGCCAAGGGAACGGAGGAAATGCTCATTTCAGACATTGCCGCGGAGGAAAATTCCGTCAATTCCTACACCTCCATGCTCGAGGAGATGGAGAATCCTGCCGCCGCGGATGTCATTTTCGCCGTTTTGAAGGAGGAGAGGGAGCACCTTGGTCTTCTTCGCCGTCATCGGGCCGCTGTTTCTCAGGCATGAATTTCCAATACCGCACGGGCATGTACCCCCGCATCTGTTTGAGCCGTTCGCGCGACGGAATGTTAACACTGTTGTAATATTTCTTCCACAGATTCTGCCACTGCATCTCGTCTGCGGCGAGGACGACTTCCGCCTCCCCGAGGGGCGCGAGAAAGGTGTTTTCCCCGTCGTAGACAGCCGCCTTTTTGCGCTTGACGTCGTGAATGACAAAGGGGATCTTGGGCATGCGGGCGCGGAAATGGGGCACGAGCAGGTCGCAGATGTCGTTATCGGGAGAAACGGGGGCGTAGAGAGCCCCGCTCGCCGTCGCAAGAAAGCGCACAAAGCCGTGGAAACGGTGAATTTCAAATCCCACCCGCCGCATACATTCATCCGCGGCAAGGGCGGCGTCTTCGCTGAGCATCATGCGCACGGGACGCTTTTTTTCTGCGATCAGGCGGAAATAGGCCAGCGCAATGTTGTCCTTGTTCGGCTCTCCGCTCCGCAGAATGGTGTCGAGGTCGCCCATGCAGTCCTTGTCGAAGGATAAAAGCCGCGCCTCGATTTTTTTGGCACGTTCAACGTCCGTGCGCACGAACACCGACTCCTGCCCGAGGACAAGCTGTTTGTTTCCCGACGTGAGAAAGGGCTCCCCGTCGTGGAAGGAAAGGGCAAGCGCCGTCAGAAATGCTTCCTTTGTACCGTCATAAAAATAGATCATAATTCCCCCGTCAGCGCAGAAAGCGCCGTTTCATTCATGGAAAACAGGCTCAGCTGTTCGGCGTTCGCCTGCGTTTCCGCGGCCGCGAGAAGCCCCCGCACCGCCGTTTCGTTTGCGCCGTAGAATTTTCCGTTCGCCGTGATGAAGTGCCGCGCACGCTTCAGCACGATCCTCATCTTCTTGAGATGCTCAAATGTCAGTTTGGTGTATTTTCTTGCATTTAATATCTTCTGTGCGCCTCTCGCCCCGATTCCGGGCACGCGGAGGAGCATCTCGAGCGGGGCCCTGTTCACTTCCACGGGAAAGAGGTCCATATGCGCAAGCGCCCATGCGCACTTGGGGTCGTAATCGGGGGAGAGGTCCCCGTCCGCGGGCAGAAGTTCCTCCGCGTCGAACCCGTAAAAGCGCAACAGCCAATCGGCCTGATACAGCCTGTGCTCCCGAAGCGCCCCGCCCGCGACCTCGGGCAGGAGGGTGTCGTGTACCACGGGCACATAGGAGGAGTAATACACCCGTTTCAGCCCCTTTTTGCGGTACAGCCCCTCGGAGAGCCGCAGGATCATGCCGTCCTTCTCGGGCGAAGCTCCCACGATCATCTGCGTGGTCTGCCCCGCGGGGAGAAAGTGACCCTTTTTCTTCTCCGCCTTAAAAATTTCCTTCTCCCGCTGCAGTTTGGACATGGGTATGAGCAAACTCTCCCTGTCCTTCTGCGGGGCAAGAAGTTTCAGGCTCTGCTCGGAGGGGAGTTCAATGTTGAAGCTCATGCGGTCGGCAAAGAGGGCGGTCTTGTTCACGATCTCCATATCTGCGTGCGGAATGCCCTTCACATGGATATAGCCGTGGAAGTTGTATTCCGTGCGCAGCTTTTTGACGACGAGGTAGAGCTGTTCCATCGTAAAGTTGGGGGAGATATGCACCGCCGAGGAGAGAAAGAGCCCCTCGATATAGTTGCGCTTGTAGAAGTCCATCACGAGGCCGCAGATGTCATCGGCCGTCGCCGTGGCGCGGGGAATGTCGTTGTCGCGGCGGTTCAAACAGTATTTGCAGTTGTAGATACAGTCGTTGGAGAGCAAAATTTTGAGGAGGGAAATGCACCTTCCGTCGGGGGTAAAGGAATGACAGCAGCCCGAGGCATAGCCGTTTCCGATGCCGCCCTCATTCTTTCTGCCGCTCCCCGACGAGGAGCATGAAACGTCGTACTTTGCACTCTCTGTAAGAATTGTCAGCGTCTTTTCGTCTATCATGCCACCATTATAGCACATTGAACGACGCTTGTCAAACGTTTGTTTGAATATATTCTCTCTTGGCTCCCCTTATAGGGGAGCTGTCACGCAGTGACTGAGGGGTTCAACCCTATCCCCCGCTGCGCGGGTACTTCCCCTAAGAGGGGAAGCAAGCGGGACTGCGTTCGGGCACGCCCCGCCGCGTCATTCTGAGAACGCGAGAATGAACGAAGTCATAAGGACTTGACCCGAAGAATCTCGCGGCGAAGATTCGTAAAGCATGCGGCGAGATGCTTCGGTAGGGCTCTCGTAGACTGCGTTGTGTTCCCGTTCTCAGCATGACGCCGCACCGCCCAGCCGTTCTGATTACGTCATGGTGAGCTCCGTCGAACCATCACCTTATTATGTTGCGGTGACCCTTCGACTACGCTCAGGGTGACGTGATTAGGAACGGCTGGGTAGGAACCCGCCCCCTAACCGCTCATTCTGAGCGTAGCGAAGAATCCCATAAAACCGACGGAGCAACTGCTTTTAACGATTTTAAATCAAATTGCAAAAATTTCTTGCAAATTGCACGGCATTGTGGTATACTGAAATTGCGATACAAGTTTATATTTTTCCACAGACGGCTACACTGGCATTTGGTGTATCCTTTCTATCCGTTTGTGGAAGAACTTGTGTCGCAACAATCATGGGATACTCATTGCGGGCGTTCCGTGATTGGGGCGTCCTTATTTTTTGCCCGCAAATTTATCACGGAGGAAGGAAAATGGAACAAGACAAGACAAAAATTCTCAGCGACCTCTACGCCATCCGCGCTACCATGTCGGTCGTGGCCGAAATGGATGACAGTAGTGAATCGGAAAAAAAGGAAATAGGAGAAACCAAAGTTAAAATCGAGAGGACAAAGAGCGCACTTGTACAGAAGAAGGGTGATGCACAGAGGAAATTAGAGCGCATGACATATACTGCGCATATCGCATCGGCGGAGTATGAATTAAAAAATGCACGGAAGGAATTGCAAGATGCGGAAAAAGATTTTGTGAATGCGCAAAATGTTGTTGAATCAGCTCGCGAAGATTATCGAAAAGAGAAAGAAAAAAGATATAAGGATTCAAGGCATTCTTTCAAACACTATTTCACCTTTGTGCCAGGAGCAGCATGGGAAATATATTGCGGGATTGATGCAGGACTTTGGTTTTTTATGGGGTTTGTTTTACTTGTTTCTCCCCCCATGTCTGACTCTGCTTTTTGAAGCTTATGGCTTGGCTTGCCTTCGACAACTGTATTTTTTGTCATTCATCCAATTGTTTATTTATATTATTGGAGAAAAAAAGTTTATGAATATAAGAGCTATAAATATGAATACGAAAATTATGAAAAAGAAACATATCAACCTCGAAAAGAAAAATTAGAAAAATGCCAAAAGAAGGTAGATGACCTTGAAAATGAAATTGTACAGTATAAAGCAGCAATCAGCCGCGGTGAACACTATGTTACGGTAGATGATGCGAAGCAAGTAGAGGCGGAGCTGTCGGTACAGGAAAAAGCGTGTCAAAGAGATGTTATGCAGTTGGAAAACGAAATTCCGCCGCATGAATCCACAATCAAAGAAATTGCCATACGCTCGCAGGAGATTGTTGAATCAGCAGTCAAGACCTATCCTCTCATCGACTTCCGAGATTGGGAGAATGTGGATTTAATTATCTACTACTTTGAAACGGGCAGGGCAGATGATATGAAAGAGGCGTTGCAACTTGTGGACAGGCAACGCCAGACCGATCAAATCACTCGTGCCATTGCGATGGCTTCTGCGGCGATTTGCAGTACGATCAACAGTTCCATTGCGCGACTTGGAAGTGCATTGGCCGAATCGTTCAGCGTGTTATCAAGGCAAATGGCACAGCAACATGCTGAGATGATGTATCAAATGGAACGGCAGGCAGAGACGCAGGGGGAGATGTTCGAGGCGCAGAACCGAGAGCTCCGCGGGCTTCGCGAACAGGCGGCGGCCGAAATGAGCATGCAGGTCAGCGCACAGGCCATGAATCAAGCGTTGCTTGAAAAGATCTCTGTGTCGAGTAAGCATCTCGCCGAGCAGATGGACAGGCAGATGAGGGAAGTGCACGGGTTGTATTGAGAATAAAAATGTCTGTGCCCGAGGGGATTTCCGCAAGGAAATCCCCTCGGGCACAGTTGTTTTGGGGGAGAAGGTTGCCCACCCCCCTACCCCCTCCTCGGGAGGGGGCATGACGTTCGGGCACGTCCCGCCGCGTCATTCTGAGAACGCGAGAATGAACGAAGTCATAAGGACTTGACCCGAAGAATCTCGCGGCGAGTGTCCGTAAAGCATGCGGCGAGATGCTTCGGTTCGGCTCTCGTAGACTGCGTTGTGCTCCCGTTCTCAGCATGACGCCGCTACGAAGTCCGTAAAGCATGCGGCGAGATGCTTCGGTAGGGCTTCCGTAGACTGCGTTAGGGCTCCCGTTCTCAGCATGACGCCGCTACGAAGTCCGTAAGGCATGTGGCGAGATGCTTCGGTAGGGCTTCCGTAGACTGCGTTGGGGCTCACGTTCTCAGCATGACGCCGCACCGACCCTCATCCCGAGCGAAGCGAGGGGATCTCGTAGACTTACGGACTTCCGTTCTTATAGCGAGATTCTCTCGCCCCTTCGGGGCTCGGAATGAGGGGGTGTGCGAGGGGACTTGCAAAAATCTTTTATATATGTTACAATCTATAAAGAGAGATTTCACAGAACTTTCACGCCGCTATGTTCAAGACGTGAATATCAAATCTTATAATAGAAAAAAGGTGAACTTATGAAAGTGCTTATCGTAGACGATGAAGAGATGATCCGCGCGGTCCTCAAGGAGTATGTGGAATTCGAGGGCGGCGAGGTGAAGGAGGCCGCGGACGGCATGGAGGCCGTCAATATCTGCAAGAGCGAACAGTTCGACGCCGTCGTCATGGACATCATGATGCCCCGTCTTGACGGTTTTTCGGCCGTCAAGGAGATCCGCAAGTTCTCCGACGTGCCCGTTCTCATGCTCTCCGCGCGCGGCGAGGAGTACGACAAGCTCTTCGGCTTCGAGATCGGCTCCGACGATTACGTCACCAAGCCCTTCTCCCCCAAGGAAGTCATGGCGCGCCTGCACGCCCTCATCAAGCGGGGCAAGAGCGTTCCCGCCCAGCCGGGGGTGTATGAATTCGAGGGGCTGAAGGTGGATATCACGGGCCGCAACGTCTATGTGGACGGCGAGCGTGCCGAACTCACTCCCAAGGAGTATGAACTTCTCTTCTACTTTGTGCAGAACCAAGGGGTCGCCCTCACCCGCGAGAAACTTCTCAACAAGGTCTGGGGGTACGATTTCTACGGCGACGACCGCACGGTCGATACGCATGTGAAGATGCTCCGCGGCAATCTCAAGGAATACAGAAAATTCATCGTTACCCTCCGAGGGCTCGGCTATAAATTCGAGGCATGATGCAACGGGAAGAAAAGACAAAAAAGAGCAGGTTCCGCACGCTCAGAAGCCTCAACATTGCCCTGTGGCTGGTGTTTTCCCTCTTCGGCATCGTGCTCGTCCTCGTGCTCGCGGCGACCTATCGCTCCCTCGTCGCCAGAACCTTTTTCGACAGGGCGAACGAGGGCTTGCTCGGCGCAAAGGACGAGATCATGACCTGTATCACGGAGGGGGAAACATCCGAGATCGACAGCGTTGCCTATCATTACGGCGTGGGCGGCGTCTATCTCGTGTATGAGGAGGAGAGCGGGGTCACCGTCTATGTGGGCGACGGGAACAGGACCAAACAGAGCCTTGACGTCTATGAGCCCGCGCTCTCGGGGGAGAGCGTGCCCGTACTCGACGAGGAGGAGGGGGAGCTCGTTCTCTGCGAGCCGTTCACCTTGGACGGAAGGGCGGGGAGGCTCTATCTCACCATCTCGCTCGCGCCCATTGATTCCTATCAAGAGAAATTCGGACTCGTGTCGCTCGTGGCGTCCCTCTCCGCCATTGTGGCTGCCTTTGCGGTCGGCGGAATTCTCTCCGTGTTCATCTCCCGTCCCGTTTCGGAGGTCACCGAACAGGCAAAGGAGCTCGCGCGGGGCAACTATGCGCTCAATATCCGAAAGGACTACTACTTTTCCGAGATCGAGGATCTCTCCGAGGCGCTCGATTCCGCCCGTCTTGAGATCTCCCGGGCAGACCGCATCCGTCAGGAGCTCATTGCAAACGTTTCGCACGACTTCAAGACGCCGCTCACCATGATCAAGGCGTATGCCTCGATGATCCGCGAGATCTCGGGCGACAACAAGGAGAAGCGGGACGCCCATGCGCAGATCATCATTGACGAAACAGACAGGCTCACCGCCCTCGTTTCGGACGTTCTGGACCTCTCCAAACTCAGAGCGGGCGGCGCGGAGGAGCGCACGGTGTTCGACCTCTCGGAGGAAGTCGGGAGCATTCTCTCCCGCTTCGACTATCTCGCCGAAACGCAGGGGTACAAGATCGAAACTGTCATCGACGAGGGGCTCGCGGTGAAAGCGGACCGCAGCCGCATCGGGCAGGTCGTGTATAATCTCGTCGGGAACGCCGTCAACTATACGGGCGAGGACAAACGCGTGCGCGTCAAGCTCATCCGTAAGAACGGGGCGGCGCGGCTCGAGGTCATCGATTCGGGCAAGGGGATCCCGCCCGACGAGGTCGATACCATTTGGGATAGATATTACCGTTCGGAGAGCACGCACAAGCGG
Source organism: uncultured Clostridia bacterium (assembly GCA_947627125.1). GTDB lineage: Bacteria > Bacillota > Clostridia > Christensenellales > Borkfalkiaceae > Gallimonas. The sequence goes on along the minus strand of CANQUY010000026.1, from coordinate 7,910 downwards.
CCCGTGCAGGGGTCGGGCTTGGGGCTCTCCATCGTCAAGAATATTTTATTGCAGCACGACATTCCCTTCGGGGTCATCTCGGAAGTGGGAAAGGGGAGTTGCTTTTGGGCGGAATTTCCGCTCTTCGATCTGAAGGATCGGGATGAAGGAGGAAAAAAAGTATGAGATATCGGAATTTCGGGGCATTGCTCCTCGCCGTGCCGCTCTCGGCGGCGGGGATCTTGGCTTCGGGAAAGTCCGAAACGGCTTCCGCAAGCCCCGCGCCCATGCCCGCCTACTTTGAGGGCGCGGACGGCATGGGGGCTCTCCTCGCGGGCGGACAGGGCTCGGTGGAAGTCGAGGCGCATCTGAGTTTCTCCCTTTCGGAGTTCCCCCTGTCGCCCATGGAGGTCACGGCGGAGGCATTCAGGGAATATGGGGGAAAGTTCACGGCGGAGTATACCTTTCACAATCCCGCAGACGCGCCGCAGGAACTCAACCTCGTCCTGCCCCTCGGCACACTGCCCGATTACTTCCCCTGCGAGGAGCTCGACAGGACGACGCTCGGCTATTCCGTCAAGCAGGACGGAAGGGACGCGGAAGTTCGGCTCCGCCATTCCATGACCCTCCGGCAGGCGGGTGGACGCAAGTTCGACGCGGAAGAGGGGCTCCGACGGCTCTACGGCCGCAGTCAGGAATTTTACACAGACGATCTCCCCGTCACGGCGTATACCTACCGTGTCGAGGCGACGCCCTCCGATGCCGAGAGCGACGATTTTGAGTACGTCAACTTCTCGCTCTCCTTCGGGGCCTCCGCAAAGCGCACGCGCGTTCTCAGCTGCGACCGCTGCGGTTACGGCGTCAAGGACGGCAGGGCGAAACTGACGTACGGCTTCGACTGCCGTGAGGAAAGCGTCAAATATTTTACGGTCTATGTGCTCGGCGAGGACATCGAGGAGCCCGAAACGCACGTTTTCCGCTATGAAAACAACGCCGCCGTCGCGCTCATTTCCTCTTCCGTCACGGCTGAACCACGCGAAACCGCCTCGTTTGCCGACTTTGCCCTCTCCTTCAGAGGGGAGCAGAGCGCAGTTTCGGATGAAGATTGGAAGAACGCGTTCATCGACGGCGTCGAGGATATGAAGTACAGCGGGAGCTGCTACTCCGACTTCAGCCCGTCGGATTTGGAGATACCGGGCGCGCTCATGCAGTGGTATGAATATTCGGTCACCGTTCCCGCGAACGGGAGCACGGTCAACACCGTCACCGCGCCCATCTATCCCACGGTCGACGGTACCCATTCGCAGGATCTCTACCTCTACCGCTTTCTGCTGTCCCCCGCGCAGGTATGGGACAAATTCGGAAGGCTCACCGTCGATATTGATACCCCGTTTTATATTTCAGACAGTTCTCTGAACTTTTCGCCGCGGGAGGGGGGCGGATACACGCTCACGCGGGAGAGTTTGCCGCTCGGCGAGCTCACCTTCACCCTGACCGAGCAGGAGAGGCTCTCTTCCGACAAGAACCTGACGAATTATGACAACGGCGGAAATTCTGCCCTCGTCACGGCGATCGTCATCATGTGTATCGTGGTTGCTGGGGCGGCAAGCGTGGCCGTCGTCATCGCCGTGCAGTCGCGGAAGCGGAAAAAACGCCGCGAGGAGGAGGAAATGCGCCTGCTTCAGACCCGTCCGCAGGAGGGCAAGATCGACCTCCCCGACGATAAAGACCAATAATAAATGCGCCCGCCGACTCTCTCGGCGGGCGTTTGCGTGTGTCCGCGGAGAGGCCCCAAACGCACGGGAGCCCGTGTGGGCGGCGTCATGCTGAGAAGGGGAGTGCAACGCAGTCTACGGGAGAAGTACCGAAGCATCTCGCCGCATACATTTCGGACATTCGCCGCGAGATTCTTCGGGTCAACTCAACGGACTTTGTTCTTTCTCGCGTTCTCAGAATGACGCGGCGGGTCGGGAGCCCGTGTGGGCGGCGTCATGCTGAGAATGGGAGTACAACGCAGTCTACGGAAGCAGTACCGAAGCATCTCGCCGCGAGATTCTTCGGGTCAACTCAACGGACTTTGTTCTTTCTCTCGTTCTCAGAATGACGCGGCGGGTCGGCCCCGCCCCGCCGTTCTGAATCACGTCATGGTGAGCAACGCCGAACCATCACCTTATCAGAAAAAGGCGGGTTCAAAATATTATTCATTTATACATTTTTGAAACGAGAGGGGAGGGGACAAATTAAATATAATTGAATTTTTTGTTTTGGCTCTAACCCATGCGGCCTTCCGCGCGGCCGCGGCCGCGCGGAAGGCCGCATGGGTTAGCGGAAAAATTGTACGGCCGCGGCGAAAAAAGAAATATAAGAAAAACTAATAGTATCTATTAAAAAATTTACTACAAAAAATTTCCGTTTTCCCCTGAAATTCATTTGACCAAATTGTATAAATGCGATTATAATGGAATAACAATCAAGGAATATCGGAGTACCATTCCAAAAAGTTTCCCAAGGGAAGGGGTCGTCCCCTTTCTACGCAAGGGGAGGGCAGTACAAGCTGGCGCTTGTACTGAAAAAATTCCTATCCGTTCCTTGAAAAAAATTGCAATCATTTTTATGGAGGTAAATAAAATGGCAAAGTACTGGAAAAGAATTGCAGCGTTCCTCGGGACAGCGGTTCTTTCCGCATCCCTTGTGCTCGGCGCTGCGTGCGGCGGTGAAGGAAACAACGGTGACAATACCGACGACGGCGGCAACCCCGCAGTTGATGGGAAAACCGGGTTTGTGGTCGGCGATCCCGAAGCCGTGACCTATCGTACATATACGACTGTGCTCCCCAGCAACTGGAACGAGCTCACCTATGAGGACAACAACGATACGCAGATCCTCAACTATCTTGTCTCATCGTTCTTTGAGTACGACTATGAGTTCGACGAAGCAAAGGGCGGCAAGTACAAGGCGGACGGTTCCATCAACGCCGACGCGATCGTTCCCGGCGGCTTCTCGGTGAAGTACTCCGCGGCGACCAAGCTCGAGGACGTCACTTCTTCTGTTGACGCCAAGTGGGGCTACACAGACGAGCAGAAAGCGGCAGGCGGCTATGCGTGGAAGATCACCCTCCGCGAGGACCTCAAGTGGGACGACGGCACGCCCATCGACGCGTCTGACTTCGTCTACACGATGCAGGAACAGCTCAACCCGAAGTTCCTCAACATGCGCGCGAATACCTATTATAATAACACGCCCATCAAGAACGCGAGAGCTTATCTCTATCAGCAAGGCCCGATCTATAACGACCTTGTGACGTTTGAGGGTGAAGATCCCGTGCATGTCGATGCCGAGCCCACCGTAAAAGAGGATGGTACGCTCTCCATTCAGTACAATGGGGAAGCTGTTGACCTCTATGCTTCGTTCACGACGGGTATTTCCGTTTTCTTCGGAGAATCCATGGCTACATATTACAGGGCCGGTTACAGCGCCTACTTCCGTAAGCCCTATACGGGCGATACGAGCGATCCCGATGCGCTTCCCGATTATGTTGTCGAAGTGCCAGGGCAGGAAGAAGGTGATCCTTCCACCTACTATGAGGATCTGTACGCGAAATGGGCTGCACAGGAAAGCGAGCGCGGCTATGTCGCCGTGACAAGCGAGCTGTTGGATGACCTGAAGGTGATTGCACAGTCTTTCGGCGACCCGAATCCCACCGCATGGCAGGAGCTTGTGTTCTACTTCGCAGGCCTTTCCGATTCCTTTGATTGGGACAACGTCGGTATGTATTCGCCCAGCAAGTATGAGATCGTTGTCTGCCTCGAGAGCCCCATTATGTGCCTCAAAGAGGGCGACAGCCTCTCCTATCTTGCGGCTTACAACTTTGCGAGCCTTCCCCTTGTGAAGAAGGATCTCTATGAATCCTGCAAGCAGGAGCCTCAGACGGGCTCCACCCTCTGGACGACCAACTACAACTCCTCGCTCGCAACGAGCGCAAGCTGGGGCCCCTACAAGCTGACCCAGTTCCAGAGCGGTAAGTCCTACACCCTCGAAAAGAACACCAACTGGTACGGCTATGCCCTCGAGGACAACAAGGGACAATACAATATCGACGCCGTGTATTGCGAAGTCATTGCCGACGTCAACACCCAGTGGATGAGCTTCCTCGGCGGCTATATCGACGATATCGGCCTCGATGTTGCCCACAAGGATGACTATCGTAACTCCAAGTACACGAGCTTTGCTCCCGGTACCGGTACCTTCGGTATCCAGCTCTACTCCGGCCTTGAAACGCTCAAGAAGAACGGTCACAACGCGGGCGTTCTTGCCATTCAGGATTTCCGTAAGGCCATCTCTCTCTATCTCGACCGTGACGAATACAACCAGACTGTCTATACTTCTCACCGTTCCTGCTACGGCCTCCTCGGCCCGAGCTACTACTACGACGTGGAGAACGGCGGCGTCTACCGCGACACCAAGCAGGCGAAGGAGACCCTGCTCTCCGTCTACGGCTTCTCGAAGAATGCCGACGGCAAGTGGACGGACGGCACCAACGTCTATACCGATTATGAAGAGGCTTACGAAGCGATGAACGGTATGAACCGCACCCTCGCCAAGGAGCTCCTCGAACAGGCTTACACGGAGCTGACGAGCAAGGCCGACTATTACGGCTACGACGCTTCCAAGAAGATCTCCATCACCTACGGTGCCTCCGCAGACAACGAAAACACCAGGCGTTCCTATGACTACTTCGTAAGGTTCTTCAACGACCTCACGAGCGGCACCTCCTCGACCCCGAAGGATTCCTTCAGTGCTATGTCGATCCCGAAGCGGGGCTCATGTATTCCGAAAACTTCTGGGATACCGATGCCGAGGACTTCACCTTCACGATGCCCACCGAATACGGCGAATTCGACGGCGCAGGCCAGGAGCTCACAATGAGCGTTCTCAACTGGTACTGCTGCCTCAACGGTATTGCCGGTACCTATAAGGCAGGCGGATACAACATCACGTATACCTACAACTGGGGTGCAGGTGCGATCCCCGAAGGCGCGAGAATGGAACTCCTTGCTGCGCTTGAAAAGCTTGTCCTCGAGAAGTACTACACAGTCATCACCACTTCCGAATACAGCGCAACGCTGCTCGGTGCGAAGTTCACCCAGTTCTCCGAAGATTATAACATCTTCATGGGCTTCGGCGGCTTCCGTTACATGATCGTCAACTACAAAGACGGTGCATGGCAGGATTTCGTAGGCGCTACGAACGGCGGCAACCTCACTGACTTCTATAAGGCAGAGAACTGATAGAGTCCCAATGGAACGATTTGGGGGCGGAAGCAATTTCGCCCCCATAATTCGCTTCATTCGGCTTTAAAAGGAGTAATCTATGTACATGTTCAAATACGTTTTGAAGAGGATCGGGCTCATGATCATGACGTTTGCCATCATCATGGTCATGTGTTTTGTCCTCATCAAAATGCTCCCCATCGTCGTGCCCGCGCAGGTCGGCATGGACGCGAGGATCCAGTATATGCAGCTCGAAGCGAGGGGATACATCTGCAATCTCGTCATGGATGAAAAGACGAACCAGGTCATCTCCTTCGACTATGTGCCCGTCATGAAGCAATTCTGGACTTACCTTGTCCGTATCTTCAAGGATGGGGATTTCGGGATCGGCGTCACCCTTGCGCAGTATCGCAACCAGCCCGTGTGGGATATTTTCCTCGAAAAACTTCCTCCCACGATCCTCATCAACGTCTATTCGACGATCATCGGCGTGCCCATCGGCCTCGGCCTCGGCATCTTTGCCGCGCTCAAAAAGAACAAGTGGCAGGACCAGGTCATCAACGTGGTCGTCATTCTGCTCATCTCCCTGCCGTCCATGGTCCTCGGGCTCGTCATCCAGTATGTGTTCTGTTTCCAGTTGAAATGGTTCCCGCTGACGATGCAATCGGGCTACGATTATTTCTCATGGGGCATGTTCCGAAGCATGCTTCCCGCCGTGTTCTCGCTCTGCCTCGGCTCCATTGCAGGCTATACGAGGTTCACGCGGGCGGAACTTTCGGAAGTGCTGACGGGGGAATACATGCTCCTCGCCCGCACGAAGGGACTCACGCGGGGACAGGCGACCATCCGCCATGCGCTCCGCAACTCCATGGTTCCCATCTTCCCTTCCATCCTCTCCGAGTTCATTGCCGTGCTCTCGGGCTCTCTCATCATTGAGGCAATGTTCTCCATCCCGGGCGTCGGCGGGCTGTATCTCGATTCGATCGTCTACCAGGATTACGATTTCTTCATGCTCCTGTCGGGGTTCTACACCCTCGTCGGGCTGGCGGCGGGGATCGTCGTTGATATCTCCTACGGGTTTATCGACCCGAGGATCAGAATGGGGGCGAAATAATGGAACAGTTCTATCCGGAAATATCCAAGGAAAAACTCGAATTTGCGGAAAAACAGGACGTATCGCACGATAAGTCCTTAAAGACGAAGCCGCGCTCCGCCCTCCGCGACGCCTTTTCCCGCTTCTGCAAGAACAAGGGCTCTATCGTGGGAGCTGTCATCATCATTATCTTGGTGCTGTTCGCGATCATCACTCCCTTCTGCACGCAGTATACCGTCGCCTATCAGGATTCCTACTTCACGACCACCCTTCCCAAGTCCCATCTCTTTGAGAATACGAGCTTTTGGGACGGCTGCGAGGCGAGGGAATCGGGCCGTACATCCTTCCTCTACTACTACGCAATGGGGCAGGAAACGGGGCACAACGCCGTCAAAAACCAGGAATTCAGCTACAACGAAGAAACATCGCTCTACAGTTACCGCCTCGATTCCTATCAAAAGAACGGAATGATCTACAAAAACTTCTCCGCCGAGGAATATGAGGCGCTGCAAAACTATCAGACGGAATCGGGCAAGCAGGTCATCTATCCAATGGTGCCCGTCAAGAGCCGCCCGCAGGCGCAGCAGGACACCAACGACGCCAATTATTATTTCAAAACAACGGGTTCCAACAAGACGCAGATCGTGCTTGACGAGGACGGAAACGTCATTCCCGTCTATGCGAGTTCCACGACAAAGGGCGACCTCGACAACGGTTACCACTCTCTCCGCATCGAAGGGGAGGAGGGCTTTGTGAACGAGGACGGTGAAACGGCGTGGTATGCGTATGCCCGCCGTACCTCTTCGGGCGTGGAGTGCCGCATCAACTATTACGAATATTACGTTTACTACCATACGCAGGTCCTGAAGGACGGCATCACCGAGCCCTGTTTCCTCTTCGGAACGACGGGTTCGGGACAGGACATTCTGACTTGCCTTGCCTCGGGCGCGCGGTTCTCCTTCATCTTCGCGATCGCCGTCGCCGTCGTCAATCTCGTCGTCGGCGCGATCTACGGCGCGATCGAGGGCTACTACGGCGGAAAGACCGACCTCGTGATGGAGCGCATTTCGGATATCCTGAGCGCGGTCCCGACGATGATCGTCATCACCCTCTTGAAGCTTCACATGGGCGGTTCCAGCCAGATCCTCGTGCTATTTATCGCCTTCTTCCTGACGGGGTGGATCGGCATGGCGTCAAGCACGCGAATGCAATTCTACCGATATAAAAATCAGGAGTATGTGCTCGCGGCGCGGACGCTCGGCGCAAGGGACAGACGGGTCATCTGGAAACACATCTTCCCCAACGCCATCGGTACCCTCATCACCGGCTGTGCGCTCATCATCCCGAGCATGATCTATTCGGAAACCAGCCTCAGCTACCTCGGCATCATCAATCTCTCCTCGGGGAGCATCACGAGCGTGGGAACGCTCATCGCCGCGGGGCAGAGTTCGCTCGCGACGGCACCGTTCATCACCATGTTCCCGTCCGTGTTCCTCATTCTCCTCATGCTGAGCTTCAACCTGTTCGGCAACGGCCTGAGGGATGCGTTCAATCCCACCTTGCGCGGG
>CANQUY010000025.1 GCA_947627125.1 uncultured Clostridia bacterium | reverse complement strand
ACACGGGGATTTCGGCAAAGGTCCTCCTCGGGGAGAGGGAAGTCGGCTTCCTCGGGGAACTGCATCCCGAGATCGCGGAGGAGCTCGCCCTCGACAAAAAGGTCTACGTCGCCGAACTCGACTACGACGGCATGAAGAAGAAGTTCAAGCGGGATATTTCCTATCATAACCTGCCGAAATTCCCCGACGTGGAGCGGGACCTCGCCGTCGTCGTGGACGAAAAGGTCACCTGCGCCGAGATGACGGAGTGCATTCTGCATGCCTGCAAGGCGGTGAAACGGGCAGAGCTCTTCGACGTCTACCGCGACAAGCGGCTGGGAGAAAATAAAAAGAGCATGGCGTTCCGCCTGACCTTCTCGCCCGCCCCCGACGCCGAAAAGGGCCTCACGCCCGAAACGGTGGACGGTTTCTTCAAAAAGATCGTCGGAAATTTAGCTCACAATTTGGGCGCGGAACTGCGGTGAACACAAGGGGCAGGGGACACGCACGGGAGCGCTCATCCTGAGCGTAGCGAAGGATCCCATAAAACCAACGGGAGCCTGTGTGCTCATCCTGAGCGTAGCGAAGGATCCCATAAAACCAACGGAAGCAGTCCGCCCCGCGTCATTCTGAGAAACGGAGCGGGACGAAAGGACGGGACTTGACCCGAAGAATCTCGCGGGGGCGTTTTCTATGCGGCGAGATGCTTCGGTACAACTCTCGTAGACTTCGTAATACTTTCGTTCTCAGCATGACGTCGCCCCCACGGAAGCAGTCCGCCTCGCGTCATTCTGCTTCGTCCTCATCCCGAGCGTAGCGAGCGGATCTCGTAAACTGACGGGAGCCCGTGTGCTCATTCTTGCCCGCCCTCAAACGCGGTCCATCTTTCCATGAAAAAAGGCCTTCCCCCAAGACGGGCGAAGGTCTTTTCTTTACGCATACACTCACTCCACCGTGATGGTGCGGACAATGCCGTCGGTGAATTCCACGGTGATGACGTTTCCTTCATAAGAAATACTGCCGATGACGTCGTCTTTCAGCTCCGTGCGGATCAGAGCGACAAGTTCTTCTACACTCATACTTTTTCCTCCTGTTTAAGCATTGCTTAAATTATATCTGGGCAATGCTCAAATGTCAAGCAAAATTTAAGCAATGCCTAATAAAATATAGGCATGGAAATGAGTCTTGACGAAAAAATCACGGCAAATCTCAAATTTGAAATCGAACATAGCGGGAAGAGGAAAATCGACATTGCGCGTGCGCTCGGCATTGATTCCTCGTCGGTTTCCCAATATTTATCGGGACGGGCACAGCCGACGCTGGCCAATTTATCCAAGCTGTGCAACTTTATCGGCTGTTCCGCGGATGACATTCTCGAAATAAAAAAGGGGTGAGGTTTGGCCTCGGCGCGCTCTTTACGGATATTCGCCGCGAGATTCTTCGGGTTAGTTCCCGTCCTCTCGTCCCGCTCCGTTTCTCAGAATGACGCGGCGGGGGACTGCTTCCGTGGAGGCGGCGTCATGCTGAGAACGGGAGCACAACGCAGTCATGCCCCCTCCCGAGGAGGGGGGTAGGGGGGTGGGCAACGACCGCATTGTTTCCGTATACGCCCCCGCGAGATTCTTCGTTCCCGCTCCGTTTCTCAGAATGACGCGGCGGGGGACTGCTTCCGTGGAGGCGGCGTCATGCTGAGAACGGGAGTACAACGCAGTCTACGAAAGTTGTACCGAAGCATCTCGCCGCATAGAAAACGCCCCCGCGAGATTCTTCGGGTTAGTTCTCGTCCTCTCGTCCTACTCCGTTTCTCAGAATGACGCGGTGCGGACTGCTTCCGTGGAGGCGGCGTCATGCTGAGAACGGGAGCACAACGCAGTCTACGAAAGTTGTACCGAAGCATCTCGCCGCATAATGTCCGTATACGCCCCCGCGAGATTCTTCGGGTTAAGTCCTTATGACTTCGTTCCCGCTCCGTTTCTCAGAATGACGCGGGGCGGGCTGCTTCCGTCGGTTTACGAGATCCGCTCGCTACGCTCGGGATGAGGACGGGATAGAATGACGCGGTGCGGACTGCTTCCGTCGGTTTACGAGATCCGCTCGCTACGCTCGGGATGAGGGCGGGATAGAATGACGCGGGGCGGGGACATGGTAGGCTTTCCCCAAGAAGGGGGCAAAACAGAACAACAAAAAAACGGACTTCATGAGAGGAAGTCCGTTTTTTGCGCTATAAGTGATTATTTTTTCAAACTCTGCAACACCGTATCGGGCGCCTGCTCGTAGCGGGCAAAGGTCTGCGTGAACCTGCCGCGACCCTGCGTCATGGAGCGGAGGCTCGTCGCATAGGTCAGAAGTTCTCCCTCGGGAGCCTCGGCCGTGACGACCTGCAGGCCCTCCACCGTGTCCATGCCGATGATGCGCCCCCTGCGCTTGTTGAGGTCGCCCATGATATCGCCGACGTACTGTTCGGGGACCGTGATCTGAAGCGAACAGATGGGCTCCAAAATGACGGGCCTTGCGCGCGGAATGCCGTCCTCGTAGGAGAGCCTTGCCGCCGAAACGAAAGCGATTTCTTTACTGTCTACAGGGTGAGATTTTCCGTCGAAGAGCGTCGCCTTGAGATTGACCATGGGGAACCCTGCGAGCACGCCCTTTTGAATGGCCTCGCGGAGGCCCTTTTCGACGGCGGGAATGAACTGCTTGGGGACGGAACCGCCGACGGTCGCGTCTACGAATTCAAAGATGCCGTCCGCCGCACCCGGCTCAAAGCGGATATTGACCACGCCGAACTGCCCTGCGCCGCCCGATTGCTTCTTGTGCTTGCCCTCGGCCTCCGCCTTGCCCGTGATGGATTCGCGGTAGGCAACGGTGGGGGTGGAGAATTCGGCATCCGCGCCGAACTTGGACTTCAGTTTCCTCTTGATGATATCGAGCTGGACTTCGCCCTGCCCGCAGGCGAGCGTTTCGCCCGTTTCGGCGTTCTTGCGGACGCAGAAGCCCTTGTCCTCCTCGGCGAGGCGGTTGAGGCCGCCGAACACCTTATCTTCGGTGCCGCGCACAGCCACGGTGACCGCCATGGAGAGGCAGGGTTCGGGGAATTCGATGGGATCGAACTGCACGGGGGCGTTGGGATCGCAGAGCGTATCGCCCGTGCCCGTGTTGGTGAGTTTCGCAACGACGCCGATGTCGCCTGCCGAGAGGGAGGTGACGGGGTCGAGCTTTTTGCCGCGCGCGATGTAGAGAGAGTTGATGCGCTCGGTGGTATCTGTATTGGGATTGTAGGCGTCCGTGCCCGTTCTGAGCACGCCGCGGTTGACGCGGATGTAGTTCATCTTTCCGACGAAGGGGTCCACCGCCGTCTTAAACACCTGCGCGGCGCAGGGAGCTTCCTCCGAGCACTCCACGAGGACGTGCTCGTTGGTCTTGAGGTCGGTTGCGGGCAGGCCCGCGCGTTCGGCCGCTTCGGGAACGTAGTTGATGAGTTCGTTCATCAGATTGATGACGCCCTTGTTGAGGAGTGCGCTGCCCGCGATCACGGGGACGACGCTGACCGTCTGCATGCCCTTCCTGAGGCCCGAAACGGTGTCCTCTTCGGAGAGGGAGCCCTCTTCAAAGTATTTATCGAGAAGCTCCTCGTCGTTCTCGGCGGCGGATTCCTGCAGAACTGCCTGCATTTCTGAAAGTTCGCTCTGATATGCCGCGGGAACAGGCTCTTCGGCGACGCCCTTTTCGGAGAATTTGTACGCCTTGCCCGTGATGACGTTGATATACCCCGTCATCTTTTCCCCTTCCATGATGGGGCTCTGGATGGGCGCGATCTTGCCCTTGTACTTCTCCTGCAGGGCCTGTACGGTGCCGTGGTAGTTGGCATTCTCCTTGTCCATGCCGTTGATGAAGATGAAGAGCGGCTTCTTGTGCTTGAAGCAGTGGTCGAGAGCCTTCTCTGCGCCGACCGTCACCGTGCCGTTTGCGCCCATGACGACGAGCGCCGCGCCGCACGCACGCATGGCGGAGTTGAATTCCGCCTCGAAGTCGTAGAACCCGGGCACGTCGAGAAGGTTGAACTTGACGTCCTTCCACGTCAGATAGGCGCAGGCGAGGGACACGGAGGAGTGCCGCACGATCTCCTGTTCGTCGAAGTCGCACACCGTGGTGCCGTTTTCGATCTTGCCCATGCGTTCGATGGCGTTTGCATTGAAGAGCATCGCCTCGCACAGTGTCGTTTTGCCCTCGCCGGAATGCCCGACGACGGCGATGTTGCGAATGTTTTTAGCTGTAACGCTCATAATCGTTCCCCTTGATGGATTTTGCCCCGTAAGGGCACATTTCCTTTCCATTATACATGATATCTGCAAAAAATCAAGAGGGAAACGGAAAAAAGTTTCAGTTTTTGTTTTAAAATTTCTATATTTTTGCAGAAAGTCCCGCCGCGGGGACGCAGACGGGCCTTTTCAGCGGGGAGGAAAGGCTTGCGCATTTGCGGAAAATATGCTATACTGTGTGCATGAAAGTCTGGGCGATCAGCGATCTGCACCTTTCGGGGCTCTCGAACAAGCCGATGGACGTGTTCGGGCCCGACTGGGAGGGGCATTTTGAAAAAATCAAGGCCGATTGGCGTGCAAAGGTCGGGGAGGAGGACGTCGTCCTGCTCGGCGGCGACACGTCGTGGGGCATGAAGCTCCCCGAGGGCATGTACGACGTTTCTTCCCTCAAGGGTCTTGCGGGTAAAAAGGTCTTTATCCGCGGCAATCACGACTTTTGGTGGAACGGCATCTCCAAGGTCAGGGCCTTGAAACCGGACGATAGCTTTTATTTTTTGCAGAACGACTGCGTGAAATTCGGGAACGTCGTCATTGCGGGCTCGCGGGGCTGGACCTGCCCGGGGAGCACGGAATTCACCGAGCAGGACCAAAAGCTCTACATGCGCGAGGCCGAGCGGTTCCGCCTTGCCTTTCACGAGGCGGAAAAGGTCAGAGAGAAGGGGGATACGCTCATCGCGCTCATCCACTTTCCGCCGATGGGACTGAAGCAGGAGGACACGCTCTTTACGGAGCTGTTCAGGGAAAATCGCGTAGATATTGTCGTTTTCGGGCACCTGCACGGCAGCATGTACTTCCCTCTGAAGTGCGAAAAGGACGGCATTTCTTACTTCTTGACCTCCTGCGACAAGACGAGATTTTCGCTGACAAGGATCGTGTGAGGGGAGATTTGGAACGTCCCCGCCCCCCTACCCCCTCCCCAAGGAGGGGGCTCATCCTGCCCCGCTCGCTCATCCTGAGGCGCAGCCGAAGGATCCCATAAAACGCACGGGGGCCTGTTGTGCCGCGTCATTCTGAGAAAGGGAGCAGGACGAGAGGACGGGGACTTGACCCGAAGAATCTCGCGGTGAATATCCGTAAATCATGCGGCGAGATGCTTCGGTAGTGCTCCCGTAGACTGCGTTATACACTCCTTCTCAGCATGACGCCGCTACGGCGAATATCCGTAAAACATGCGGCGAGATGCTTCGGTAGGACCCTCGTAGACTGCGTTGTACTCACATTCTCAGCATGACGCTGCTACGGCGAATATCCGTAAAACATGCGGCGAGATGCTTCGGTAGGGCCCTCGTTAACTGCGTTGTACTTACGTTCTCAGCATGACGCCGCTACGGCGAATATCCGTAAATCATGCGGCGAGATGCTTCGGTAGTGCTCCCGTAGACTGCATTGTACTCACGTTCTCAGTATGACGCCGCTATAGGCTCCCGTGCGTTCAACGGGCCGTTCCTCTTCGCACTAAGGTCGGCATGAACGCCCCCCGCTCATAAATCGGCGGGGAGAATCATACGTTAATGCGTATGGAACAGTATGCAAGATCGGTAAGCGAGGTCTTTGGGGAAGTCGGGAGCGGCGAGGGGGGACTGAGCGCGAAAGAGGCGGCACGCCGCCTGCAAAACGGAAAAAATGTACTCAAAGAGGGCAGAAAAAAGAGCAAACTCGCCCTCTTTTTTTCGCAGTTCAAGGACCTCATGACCCTCATTCTTATCGCCGCGGCCTGCCTTTCGGGGGCGCTGGCATTCGCCACGGGGGACATGAGCGAAACCGCCGACACGGCAATTCTCCTCTTCATCATTCTGTTGAACGCCGTCGTCGGCTTTTTGCAGCAGTACCGCGCCGACCGCGCCATCGAGCGGCTGAAGGAGCTGACGAAGAGCACGGCAAGGGTCGTGCGGGACGGGCGGCTCATCGCGATCGACGCCTCCGAACTCGTCGTAGGGGACGTCATCGAACTTTCGGAGGGGGACCGCGTGCCCGCCGACTGCCGCGTGATCTCCGCCGCCGATTTCCGCGCCGACGAATCGGCCCTGACGGGGGAGAGCCGCCCCGTAAAGAAGTTCGACTGCACCGTTCAGACCCCCGCGCTCTCGGGACGGAGCAACACCGTGCACATGGGGACCTTTTGTGTGCGGGGGAATGCGCGCTGCCTCGTCGTCGCCACGGGCATGGACACCGAAATGGGGAAAATCGCCGACTTATTGTCGAAAAACGCCCCCTCCATGAGCCCGCTCGACAGGCTCATCGCAAAGCTCGGCAAGATCATCACCGCGGCCGTTCTTTCCGTCGCCGCCGTGCTCTTTTTGGGCGGTTTATTCGCACATAGGTTGAGTTTTTTGCAGAATGTGATGAATGCCGTGGCCATTGCCGTCGCCGCCATTCCCGAGGGCATGGGGGCCGTCGTCACCGTCATTCTTGCAATGGGCGTCAAGCGCATGGCGGGGGAGAGGGCGGTCATCCGAAAGCTCTCCGCCGTGGAAACGCTGGGGAGCTGCTCCGTCATCTGTTCGGACAAGACGGGCACGCTCACCAAGAACAAAATGACGGTGGAGGAGATCGCCACTGACTTTTCCGCGCCGCGGGAAACGTACACGGGCACGAAACCACAGCAAAAATTGCTCACTTGTATGCGAATTTGCCACACCGTCAAGGGGGACAGGGGCAACTATGTGGGGGATCCCACCGAAATCGCGCTCGTGGAATTTGCAGACCGCTATCGGGTGACTGCTTCGTTCGAGGCGGTCGGCGGGGTCCCGTTCACCTCCGAGCGCAAGATGATGAGCGTGCTCGCGCGGACGGACGAGGGGCTTCGCCTCTATGTAAAGGGCGGCACGGGCGTCATCCTGAAAAAGTGCACTTATGTGCTGAAAAACGGCCAAAAAGTCCCCCTTTCGGAGGGGGACAGGCGCATGATCGTTGCAAAAGAGAGGGCGTTTTCCGCCGCCGCCATGCGTGTCCTCGCCTTTGCGGAGGGGGAGCGGGAGGAGGAAGAACTGACCTTTTTGGGGCTCGCCGCCATGCTCGACCCGCCCAAGGAGAACGCGGGGGAGGCCGTCGCTTCCTGCAAGAGGGCGGGCGTAAGGACGGTGATGATCACGGGGGATTCGGCGGAAACAGCCTTTGCCGTCGCCTCCCGCCTCGGCATTGCGGAATCAAAAGGGGAGGTCATCACGGGCGAAGAGATGGACGCGCTCGGCGAAAAATACGCGGCAGAAGCGGAAAAATATTCGGTTTATGCGCGCGTTTCGCCCCGTCACAAACAGGAGATCGTCAGCGCCCTTCAGGCAAGCGGCGAGGTCGTTGCCATGACGGGGGACGGCGTGAACGACGCGCCTGCGCTCAAGGCCGCGGACATCGGCGTTGCAATGGGCTCGGGCACGGACGTCACAAAAAACGCCGCCGATATGGTCATTACCGACGACGATTTTTCCACCGTCGTGAAGGCCGTCGAGGAGGGGCGGAACGTCTTTTTCAACGTCAAAAAGACGATCTCCTTCTTCCTCTCCACCAACCTTGCGGAGGTGCTGTGCGTGCTGATCGCCTCCCTCTTTCTGTGGAGATACGACTTTTTGACGTCCACCCAGCTCCTCTGGATCAACCTCATCACCGACTCTCTTCCCGTGCTCGCGCTGGGCGTCGAACGTGCGGAGGGCGCAATGCTCCGTCCCCCCGTTTCGGACAGGGAGATCTTTTCGGCTCCCTCCCTCTTCCGCATGCTCCTCTTTGGCTGTATGCAGGCGGCGGCCGTCCTCGGGCTCTTTGCATTCGGCCTCCGCTACGGGAACGGCGTTGCCTCCACAATGGCCTTTCTCGCAATGTCCCTTTTGGAACTTCTGCATGCCTTCAACGTGCGGGGAGAGGACCTGCCCCTCCGCCTGAAAGATCATTTCTCCAACAAAATTTTGCTCCTGACTGTCTTTCTCGGCGTTGCGCTCAATGCGCTCCTCGTGCTCGTGCCCCTGTTCAGGGAAATGTTCGGCCTTACGCCGCTCGGCGGGGCGCAGTGGCTGATGGTGACGGGCTGTTCGCTCTCCGTGCTCCTCTTCGGGAGCCTCTACCGCGGGACGGAAAGGCTCGTTAAGGGGTTCAGAATGCCGAAAAGGTATAGCCCTCGGCGCGGAAATGCGCAATGATGCGGGGCAGGGCCTCCGCGGTGGGCCTGTGCGAGGCGGAATCGTGCAGGAGGAGAATGACGGGGGCCTTCCCCTTGGCAGTCTTGACGGCGGAGGCGTAGAGGGTGTCTGCGTTTGCGCCGCGGATCTCCTCATCCCCGCAGACGGCGTTCCAGCTGACGATCGTGTAGCCCCTTTTGCGCAGGAGTTTTGCGGAGGCGGGGTGTTTGCCGCCGCCCGGGAAGCGGTAGACGCGGGGAGAGATGCCTGTGACCCGCCGTATCGTTTCCGCACAGGTTTCCGCATCTCTCAAAAGGGCGTCCGCGGAGCTGTAGATCTCCGAATAAATGTGCGTCTGGGAATGGACGCCGAGGGTATGGCCCTCCGCCGCGATACGGCGCAGGGTCTTTTCTCTGCCCTGTACCCTGTCCCCCACGATGAAGAAGGTGGCCTTGACGTCCTCCTCCTTTAAAATATCCAAAACTTTTTCGGTGACGGAAGTGCTCGGCCCGTCGTCAAAGGTCAGGTAGATCTCCTTTGCCTCCGCGGCGAAAGAGATGGCGGGCACGGACGTCATCCTTGCGCCGAGCCCCGCGAGCAGGAGCAGGAGCGCGACGAACAGCATGAGAGCGGGGATAAATCTTCTTTGCATATCTGAAGTTTGAATAAATTTTCGGAAATTATTTACTTTTCGCCTCGTTTGTGATATACTCTACCCATGCAGCATTTTTCGGAAGGAAAAAGGTCCGCTCTGCGCAGGGAGAGGCTGCGTGCAAAACTGCCGCCCGAGCGGAGAGGGGAGGCCCTTTGGTTCTCCTCCCCCGGGCGTGCGGAGATCGTGGGGAACCATACCGACCACAACTGCGGCAAGGTCCTCGTTTCCGCCCTTTCCTGCGACATTCTCGCCGCCGTTCTGCCGCGGGAACATGTCGTCGAGATCCTTTCCGAGGGGCATTCTCCCATCCGCGTGGACATTTCCGACCTTGCGGCGCGGGAGGAGGAACGGGGCAAGTCGGTATCCCTCGTGCGCGGCGTGCTTGCCTTTTTGCGGGAGAGAGGGAATATCTGCGGTTTCACGGCCTATACTGCGAGCAGCATCTTCCGCGGGGCGGGCGTTTCGTCCTCCGCGGCATTCTCCGTGCTTGTCGCCGCGATCGAGAACGCTCTTGCGTTCGGCGGAAGCCTTACTCCCCTTGAGGAAGCGCAGGCGGGGCAGTTTGCGGAGAACGTCTATTTCGGAAAGCCGTGCGGGCTGTTGGACCAGTGCGGCGTCGCGTTCGGCGGGTTCCATAAGATCGATTTCAAGGACCCCGCCGCTCCCTCCGTCACTCCCCTTCCCCCGCTCAGGGGATATTCCGTCATTCTGACGAACACGGGCGGCTCGCATGCTTCTCTCACTTCCCACTATGCTGCCATCCGCAAGGAAATGGGGGACGTTGCGGCGTTCTTCGGCAAGAAATATCTCCGCGAGGTCGGAAAAGAGGAGCTCTACAGCCGTCTTCCCGCCCTCAAAAAGCGGGTCAGCGAACGGGCCATTCTCAGGAGCATTCACTTCTTCGAGGAGAATGAGCGGGTCGAACTTGCGGCCGTTGCGCTCAAGACGGGCAATACGCCCCTGTTTTTGGAGCAAGTACAGAGGAGCGGAGAGAGTTCCTGCAAGCTGTTGCAGAATTGTTTTGTGCCCGGCAGCGTCATCCAGCCCCTGCCGCTCGCGCTGAAGCTCTCGGAGGAGCTCATCAAGGACGGGGCGTTCCGCATCATGGGCGGCGGCTTTGCGGGCGTCGTGCTCGCCCTTGTGAGGACGGGGCGGGAGCGGGAGTATGCGGAAGGCATGGCCCGCGTGTTCGGCGAGGACAGCGTTCTTATGGCCTCCCTGCGTGCAAGCGGTGCGGGGCAGATCAATACAGAAAATCAATGAGGAGAGAATCAATGATCACACAAAAGTTTTTCGCAAAGACATTGGAAGGGAAGGACGTCACAATGTATACGCTGCACGACGGCGATTCCTATGTGAACGTGCTGGACTACGGCGGCATTCTTCAGAGCACTGTCGTGCCCGACAAGAAGGGGAACCTCACGGACGTGCTCCTCGGCTACAACAACGTCACGAGCTACGAACGCAACGGCGGCTACCTCGGGGCGCTCATCGGCCGCTTCGGCAACCGCATCGGCGAGGGGAAGCTCACCATCGATGGAAAGACGTACGAGCTGTATTGCAACGACCGCGGGAACCATCTCCACGGCGGCAAGGTCGGGTTCAACAGAAAATTCTGGAATGTTGAAGAAAAGGGGGA
The DNA here is from genome assembly GCA_947627125.1 of uncultured Clostridia bacterium. GTDB lineage: Bacteria > Bacillota > Clostridia > Christensenellales > Borkfalkiaceae > Gallimonas. Next base: position 5,849 of record CANQUY010000025.1, on the reverse strand, counting down.
CGATCTCGTTCTCTCTCTTCTCTCTCCCGACGGCGAGGAGTTCTACCCCGGGAATCTCAGCGTGCAGGTGACCTATTCCTTCAAGGGCGGCGAGCTCAAAATAGCGTACCGCGCGGAAACGGACAAAAAGACGGCGGTCAATCTGACCAACCATGCCTATTTCAATCTCAACGGCGAGAAGGACGGGAGCATTCTCAACAATCTCCTGCAGATCGATTCGGATATGATCACTCCCACGAGCCCCACAATGATCCCCGAGGGCGGCTACCGCTTCGTGAAGGGCACGCCGTTCGACTTCAACGAGATGAAGGAGATCGGGCGGGATATCGACGCAGAGGACGTTGATCTGAGGCAGGGCAACGGGTACGATCACTGCTTCGTGCTGAAGAATCCCCGCGGCGAGTACGTTCTCTATGCCACGGCGGAGAGCAGAAGGACGGGGATCCGCATGCGCTGTTATACCGACGCGCCCGCCGTGCAGTTCTATGCGGGCAACGGGCTCCACCAGGAGGGAAAGAACAACTATTACGGCAAGCGCGCGGGCTTCTGCCTCGAAACGCAGGCGATCCCCAACAACGTCAATGTGAGGGAGTACGCCGCGCGGGGGAGCTCCATTTTAGACGTCGGCGAGGTGTATTCCTACACGGCGGCATACAAGTTCGATACGGTGAAAAACTGAAACTTATGAGCAAAAAAACGACGGTTTACGAGGACGAGGAGCGGAAAAAGCAGGAGCGGATCAAGAAGAGGCAGGCGCAGATCGAAAAGCACCTCGTGACCTGCCCGCACTGCGGCGAAAAGGTCCTCGATCACATGACGAAGTGCCCCAAGTGCGGCGGCGCATTGGTTCCGCGCGGCTATACGCCCATGGATCCGAAGAAGGAAAGGACGCTCAAGACGGTCGGCTGGGTGGTCGGCATTCTCGGCGTCATTGTCGTCATTGTGCTCGCCGTTGTGTATCGTTGAGGCGATTGGGAATGGCCGGGCGAGGCCCCACGCTCATCCTGACCAGCCGCTCATCCTGAGCGCAGCGAAGGATCCCATAAAACCAACGGGACTTTGTTTGGCGGCGTCATGCTGCCCCGCGCGCATTCTTGTTGCACTAAGCGCGGCACGAGCGCGTAGCGCGAAGTAGAACGAGAGTAGAACGCAGTCTACGAAAGTTCTACCGAAGCATCTCGCCGCATACTTTACGGCTATCCGCCGCGAGATTCTTCGGGTTAGTCCACTTTGACTTTGTTCCTTCTCCGTTTCTCAGAATGACGCGGCGGGCGCGGGACTTCGTTCAAGGGGATTCTTCGGTCGCTTCTCTCCCTCAGAATGAGCGCCCCGCCCCCTACCCCCCTCCCCAAGGAGGGGGCATGCGGTTGCTCCACCCCAAGGAGGGGCAATAAACCGCCGAAATCAACAATAAGTGCATAAAAATTGCCCGCTCTACTGTGAGTAGAGCGGGATTTTTTTGCGGTAGAGTCCGTATTTTTTGCGTAGAAAATGGCAAAAACAGAGTAGCGGAGAGCCTCAAAGCAATAGGTAGCTTTTTTGCCTCCCCTGTGCTATCATCGGAGAAAAGAACTTCGGAGGCAAATTTGTATGGAAGCTGTCATCGAGAAAAAACTTTCAAAACCTCTCTATACCAAGGGGGAGGAGATCTTCAACGCCGTTTCGCACATTGTGGGCGGGGCGATCGGGCTGGCCGTGTGGGCCGTCCTTCTCTATCTCACTTGGGGGAACGCGGTGCGTATGCTCGCCGTGTCGGCATTCGGCTTCGGGATCGTCGTCCTGTACACAATGAGCGCGCTCTATCACTTCCTGCCGAGCGGCAGGGGGAAACGGGTGTTCCGCATCTTCGATCACTGTACGATCTTTCTGCTCATCGCGGGCACCTATACGCCCTACTGCCTCATTCCGCTCTACAATACTGCAATGGGATGGGCCGTTCTCGCCGTTGAATGGGGCATTGCCGTTGCGGGGATCACAATGAACGCCATTGCAATGAACAATATCGTCATCAAGAGCATTTCCATGGTCTTTTACGTCGTGGGCGGGTGGCTCGCCGTCGCGTTTCTGCCCATGCTCCTGAACACGGTTTCTTTGACCTGCGTGCTTCTCCTCCTCTTCGGGGGGATCGCCTATACCGTCGGGATCGGGTTCTTCGCATTCGGCAAGAAGGTCCGCTACTTTCACTCTGTCTGGCACCTCTTCACGATTTTGGGCACAGTACTGCAATTCGCAAGCATTGTGATGATGCTCTGAGCGTCAGCTCTTCGTTCTGACTTTCGCCTCGATCTCGGCGGGGATGTCAATGGGGATACGGTCTTTGAGCTCGGAAAATTTCTTCATGGAGGAGCGGTAGAGATCCCGCTTCAGCTCAAAGAGATCGCACCCGCTTTTCTTGCAAATATCCCACAATTTCTGCACATAACCCTTCAAAATTTGCTCTGCCGAGCGCAGCGTTTCCTCCGAAACTTCGTCCGAGGAGAGGTCGTCGATAGGGGTGGAAGTCCCCTTGCAGCACATGCGGACGGTGAGGTTCAAAGCGAGTTTTACCTTCGGGCTTTCCTTCGTTTCGAGGGAGATCCCGCCGCTGTTTTCGAGCACGGTGAGCGTGATGACCTTGTCCTCATCCATTGCGTTGAAGGTCCCCGCGAACACTTCCCCCTTCAGAAGGGAGAAGGCGAGCGTTTCGTCCGAACCAAGCAGGGCCGCCATCTTTCCGTCCTGAAAGACCGCTGTTTCGTCGGCCGAATAGATCTTTTGCGGTTTTTCCTGCCCGCCGGAGCCGCCCGAGCTCTCGTTTCCGCCCGATTCCTGCGCCCCCTCCTGATCGGCCATGCGCACATAGGGGAGATACCCGCTCTTTGAAACGCCGTAGTAGGACATTGAGAAGTCCTTGAGGGTATTCGGCATGACCTTGCCCGACTTCACCGCCGCATCCGAAAAGAGCTTGGTGATGGCGAGCGAGGAAGCGTCGTCCACTGCGCTCTGCGAGGAGAGGACCTCCTTTGCCATACCCTCGCAGACGGCCAGATAGCAGGAGTCGGACATATAGTCGCTCCTGAGAAAGTAGTCGAGGCCGCCGAACACGTTCTCCTTCGCCGTTTCTTCCCCCAGGAGGAGCAGATTGCAGAACACGAGCTTGGGCACCCATCCCGTCTTGGCATAGAGCATGGTGATGCAGTCGGACACCGTCTTGCCCTCCGTTTCGATCTCGACGGAAGAGGTCCCGCCCGTCGTCCTGTCGCTCCCCTTGGGAACAGCGATCTGCGAGGTCAGGGTGTAGCCGTCCTCCGTTTTATCGATCCCCGCCGCCAAAATGACTGCGGTTTTTTGTACGTCCACGAGCCCGAAATCGTTCGAGAAAAAGGCAAAGAGAATGACGGCGAGCAGGATGAGATAGAGTTTCATCGGAATCGTCTTTACAAATTTACGAGCGTTCATTCGGCCTCCTCAAGAGCAAAGAAAGGGGCGGCAGCAGGACGCAGAATGCGGGAAAGATCCAGAACAGCGGCCCCGTGATACAGCGTAAAATTTCGCCGAAGCGGTTGTCCAATAGGTACAATAGAACGAGGAAGCAGAGATTGACGGCAACGGATAAGATCGTCGCGAGATGTTTCTCTCTTCCGAAAGGCTGAAGGTAGCAGTCGATCCCCGCCTGCAGAGGGATCGCGCACCAAAACGCCATGACGAGGGCGAGGGCGTAGATAAAGACGTAATCGATCCTGCCGAGCACGGTGATCCCCGAGAAGTACTTGGAGGTCTTGGTGATCGCAAAGTATTGGTTCATCGAAAGGTCGCCGAACACGGCATAGAACACTGCGAGAAATAAGAGAACGCCGAGCCCGCCCGCGAGGTAGAAGAGGGTCCCCTTCCACGCCGTGCCCTCTTTGTAGTCGATTCGCCCGAGCAGCATGAGAAGGACCGCCCCGTCGAAGAACCAGCCGGAGGATACGGAGAGGGCCTTGAACGTTCCCAACCCTCCCCCGCCGACGGGCAGAAGCGCGCCGAAATCGGCAGAACCGACGGAGAGGACGAGGATCCCGAGGAGCCCCGCGATCGAGATGGGGCCGAGAATGTCCCACACCCGTCCCTGCGAGGAGAGCGGCTTTGCGCAGAGGTACGCGCTGAACACAAAGAAGGGGGCGAATGCGGCGAGCGAGGGGAGAGTGTCATAAAAGACGCTCTGCACGAACAGCCGCTGTTCGAGGAGGGGCAAGAGCGCAGCATAGAAGAAAAATATTGATAATATGCTCAAAATTACGATACTTGCGACCCTGCCGAAGGTGTTTTCCAAGAGGCCGTACAGGCTCGCATTTTTCTTTGCCGCGAGGAGCACCGAAAAGACGACGGCCGCCTGCACGAGATAGCTGATGAGAATGGGAAAGAGCAGGTCGTTCTTTGCATATTGGGCGAGGAGAGAGGGCAGAACGAGGAGCTTTCCCGCGGGCATGACGCAGGCGAGGAAGAAATAGAGTTGACGGGATGAGATCTTGTTCATTTCAGCCTCCTCTTGTTCTTGCTTCCGAGCGTTTCGGGCCTGAGTTTGAGTGACCCGAGATTGTATTTCACGACGCTGTCGCGAAGGTCCCGCCCGATCAGCGGCGCAAACGGGGCCAAAAGGGGTGCGCCGAAATTTTCCGTCGTGACGAGATAGAGAAGGATAAAGGCCGTCGCGAGAATGATGCCGTATGTCCCCACACTGCCTGCGATCAGGAGCATCATGAGCCGCAGGACACTCGTCTGTTCAATGAGGTTGGGTACGGCGTAGAGGCCGATCCCCGAGAACGCGATGATGATGATCGCAGGGGTGGAAACGAACCCTGCCGACACGGCCGTTTCCCCAAGGACGAGCGCCCCGACGACGGAGAGCGCCATGCCCACATACTTCGGCATGCGGATGGAGGCCTCGTTTAAAACTTCGAGCACGAAGAGCACGAGGAGCATTTCAAGCGAGGGAGAAAAGGGGATATCCCGAATGCTTCCCGCGATCGTCAACAGGAGTTTCACGGGGAAAAGCTGGAGCTTAAAGAGCTGGGCCGCCACATAAAAAGCGGGCAGATATATCGCGACAAACAGCGATAAAAAGCGCAGAATGCGGGTGAACGTCGCGCGGTAGGGCGGGACGAAGTAGTCCTCGCTCGACTGGAAATCCTCTACAATGAGATAGGGGAGGGTGAGCGCAATGGGGGAGCCGTCCACGAGCAGACCGACGCGACCCTCCGCGATCTTTGCGCAGAAGATGTCGGGCTTTTCGGTCGTGCCGATCTGTTTCACCAGCGAATAGGGGCGGGAGGAGAGGAAGTGGGTGAGATAGCTCGAATCGGGAACGATATCAATATCGATCTCGCCGAGCTTTTTCTTGACGTCCTCCACCGTTTTCTGCACGGAGGTGCCTTCGAGATAGCAGAGCGCGACCACCGTCTTGGAGCGGCGGCCGACCTCTAAGGTTTCGATGCGCAGTTCCCCCGTCTTGAGGCGGCGGCGGACAAGGGAGGTGTTGATCTTGACGTCCTCGATAAAGCCCTCGCGGGGACCCTTGACGGCGACGTCGGTGGAGGGCTCGGCAATGGCGCGCACGAATACCTTTTTGGTGCCGACGATGATCGCCTCGTCCATGCCCTCGAAAAAGAGCACGGGGTTGCCAGCAAGCACCTCTTCGGAGAGCTTAGTAAGGTCGCTCTCGGTGCGCTTTTCGGGAGAGGTGATCTGTTTGCCCACGTCCTCCGCTTTGGGCGTTCCCTCATAGCGGAGGAGGGGACGGATCACCTGTTCGCCCAAGAGCTCCTTGTCGGTGATGGGGTCGGCAAAGAGCACGGTAAAGGCGAGCCCCTTTTGGGAGACGAAGTCGAAGG
>CANQUY010000024.1 GCA_947627125.1 uncultured Clostridia bacterium | reverse complement strand
GTATGTCCAGTAGCCCTGGTCCCTCGTCACAATGCGGGCGGAAGTGAACTGCCTGTCGTTCGGCAATCCGCTCTTCCTCTCCGCCGTGATCGACATGATCCCCTCCGCGAGGGAAACGGCGTCCTTGGTGTAGTATTGCAGTTCATCATTGCCCCAAAACCACGGGCCGTAGGACGTCCTGCCGTCGTTCACATATTCGTCCTGCACGCCGAGCTGATAGCTCCACTTGCTCTCGTCGAGCGTATCTCCGTCGAACTCGTCCGACCAGATGAGCTGCCGCTCTACGGGCGTTTCGGGATCGATGGGCGTATCGGGAAGTTCTCCCTCCCCCACCACGGTGAGGGTATAGGAGGCGGAATAATCCCCATAGACGGCGGTGATCTCCGCCTTGCCCGCCGAAACAGCCGTCACGATACCGCTCTCCGCCGCGGCGACCTCCGTGTCCGAGGAGGACCATTCGGCATTATATCCCTGCGGGAGGCCGTCGTAAAAGACGATCTCGTCCCCCACGGTCAGCGTCGCGTCCGTCATGGAGGATTTTACTCCCTGCACTTCCGCGCTCACGGTGACGGTGCAGTTGACCATTTCCCTGCCCTCCGCCGTCGTCAGAACGGTGGAAATGACAGTTTTTCCCTCCACAAGGCCCGTGACGACGCCGTTTTCCACCGCAACCACGCTCTCGTCCGATATGTTCCAGAATGTTTCGCTGTCGGGCTCCCCGGGGGAGAGCTTGAACTGCCCGCCCACACGGATCTTTGCGGAGTAGGCGTCGAGGTGGACTCCCGTTACGGTGCCGCCGACACCCGAAAAATCGGGAAGGTTGAGATGAAGGTCACAGCCGACGAAGCAAAGCATAAAAAGGAGCGCGACAACGAGAACGGCCGCTCTCCGCATGAAGTTTTGAAACTTCCGTTCTTTGCCCACAGCTCCCTCTCCTTAGACATTATATAGATTTGTTTTTCTCGAACAAATTATAGCACGATATTTCATTCTGTCAACGAAATTTTGGAAAAACGTTTTGACATTGGTATAATCTGTCATTTTTTGGTCGTTTTTTGCATGGCCGAAGCGGCCGAATTCCCCCTTCCCGCCGAAAAAATCAGAGGTCGAACGCAATGGCCGTGATATCGTCGTTGAAGGTGCCGCAAAATTCCTTCAGCGAGGCCTTGAGCCGCTCGATGAACCGCTGGGCATTTGCGGAGCGGCGCAGGATCTCCTCCACCCGCTCGAGGGAGAACTGCTCGCCGCGGCTGTTCCTGCTCTCGGTGACGCCGTCCGTCAGGAGTGCCAAAATATCCCCCTTATGGTACGAAATCGAGGCGTCCTCGTAGCGGAATCCCGGCATCCAGGTGGAAACGGGCGGCGAGGGCTGGATGATCTCGTCGATGCCCTGTTCCCCCTTCAAGAGAATGGGCGCATTGTGCCCTGCGGCGCAATAGATGAGCTTTTTTTGTTCCCGCTCGATGCGGACGGCCACGGCCGTCACATAGGAACGCTCGTCGAGGTTGAGCTCCTGAAACTTGGCGTTGAGACCGTAGAGAGCTTTTGCGGGGGAACGTTCGCTCCTGTCCCATCCCGCCCTCACAAAGGCGGAGAGCATGCCCGCCGAGATGCCCTTCCCCGAAACGTCGGCAAGCACTCCCATTGTTTCCCCGTCCGTTTCATAGACGTCGGGAAGGTCCCCGCCGATCTCGCGGCAGGGAATGTACATGAAGGAATAGGGCGCGTCGCTCTTGGCGGCGGGAAGGAGCCGCTGCTGGATATCCTGTGCGGAGGACATTTCGCGGGCGATCTCCGTTTCATACGCGTTGTCCGCAAGGCCCAAAAAGAGCCCCTCCCCCATCGGGCTCACCTTGATACGGAGGGTGAGGGCCTCCTTTCCCCTGCGAAAGACGAGCTTGCGGAAGGAGGGCTTGCCCGACCTCACCGCCTCGAGAAAGAACTCGCGGAAGGTACAGTAGGCGCATTTGACCCCCTCGCCGCAGTCCTTTTCCTCGGTGCAGGAGATGGCGCCCGCAAGCGTCCCGCGCTCCCGTCCGCCGAAGTAGGCGCGAAAGGCGCGGTTGCAGTATCTCACCCTCAGCTTTTCGTTGACGACGATCGCCGCCGTGGGGATATTTTCGAGAATTTCCTTATATAAGTTGCTCATTTCAGCCTCGATACATGCGCAATTTCCCGCTCACGATCTTCACATGGAGGGACTTTGCGGGAATGAGTTCCCCGTCGAGCTGGACGCTCTCCGTCCCCTCGGGAAAGATCTCCGCCTCCTCGCAGAGCACGCGGTGATAGATCTTGCTCTTCTGCAGCTTCCCGCGCATGAGTTTGATGAGATAGACGGGCAGAAGGATGCGCTTGGGACAGTCCACGGCAATGAGGTCGATCTTGCCGTCGTCGATGGCGGCCGTCGGGCAGATGGGGATCTCGCCGCCGAACAGCGAACCGTTGCAGGCCGCGGCGATGAGGACGGAATAGTCCCTCTCCTCCCCATCCGAAACGATCTTCATTTTGACGGGTTTGTACTTGATGAGAGAGCGGAGGAGGCTGGAAAAATACGACATATGTTTGCCTTTTTGCTTGGCACGCTCCCTGCGCTCCAAGATATCGACGTCGATGCCGAGCCCCGCAATGTTCATACTGCGCTTCCCCTCGCCGCAGTCCAAAAAGTCGGTAAATTTGGGCTCCGACCCGAGAATGAGGTCGAGGGCCTTTTCGCCCTGCGGAATGTTCGCCTTGGCGGCAAAGTCGTTGCCCGTGCCCGCGGGAATGAGGCCGAGGACCGTCTTTTCGGGCTCGGCAATGCTTGAGAGGACCTCGTTGAGGGTGCCGTCCCCGCCGACCGCGATGATGGTCGTTTCCTCTCGGGTGAGCCGAAAGACCTCCCTTGCAATGTCCCCCTTTTCTGCCGAAAAGAACACATCATAGGCGATTTTTTTCATTGTCGAGCCGAGCCGTGACGGCGTCGGCCGTTTCTTTGGCTTTCTTGGTAGCGGGATTGACGATCAGATGAAACATATCTTTGGTAATTCCTTACGTCTATGATACAATAAAATGTCAAGTTTTGCAAGGGAGAAAGGAAAAATTTTCACCGAATTTTCCCCGTTTTTTGTCGTTGTCGGGACATTTTTGGGTGCCGCCCCATTCTGAGAAACGGAGCAGGTCGAAAGGACGGGAGCTAACCCGCCGCGTCATTCTGAGAAACGGAGCAGGACGAAAGAACGGAACTTGACCCGAAGAATCTCGCGGCGAAAGTCCGTAGAGCATGCGGCGAGATGCTTCGGTATACCTTCCGTAGACTGCGTTCTTACTCCCCTTCTCAGCATGACGCCGCACCACTTGTCCTGCGGTTGACAATTTTATGCCTTCCTGCTATAATGCAGCCATGCAAAACATTCTGCCCGAAAGTTTAAAAAGGCTCGCGGAGCACTGTCCGCGCCCCCTCTGCCTCGTCGGCGGGAGCGTCAGAGATTTTTTGAGCGGCGACCTCCGCGAGCACGCCGATTGGGACCTCGCCTCCGCCTGTACGGATGAGGAATTCTCCGCCGCCGCGGTCAAAGCGGGCTTCAGCGTCAAGGCCGTCTATCCCCGCACGGGCACCGTGAAAGCGGAGGATGAAAACGGCGTTGCATGCGAGTTCACCCGCTTCCGCCACGACGCCTACGAAACGGGCGTGCATGCCCCCATCGCCGTGGAATTTACGGAGGATATCACCGTCGACGCAAGGCGTCGGGATTTCTGCTGCAATGCCGTTTATTACGACATAAGTGGCGAAAAATTCATCGACCCCCTCGGCGGGATCGCGGATATTCGGCATAAAATCCTCCGCACGGTCGCCCCCGCGAAACAGGTCTTTGGCGAGGACGGACTGCGGCTCATGCGGCTCGCACGGCAGGCCGCGCAGACGGGCTTTACCCCCGATGAGGAGTGCCTTGCGGGGGCGAAGATGCACGCCGCGCTCATCCGCGATATCGTCCCCGAGCGGATCTTTACGGAGCTCATGCTCCTCCTTCACGCCGACGAAAAGCGAAACGACCCCGCCGCCCCCTACCGCGGCCTGTGCGTTCTGCGGGACACGGACGTGCTCCGGGAGATCCTGCCCGAACTCGCCCTCGGCGGCGGCATGGCGCAGAACCCCAAATTCCACGACCATGACGTTTTGGAACACTCCCTCCGCACCGTCCTCTACGCCGCCCCCTCCGTCCGCCTCGCCGCCCTGCTCCACGACGTGGGAAAGCCGTACTGTTTTCTGCACTTCGGCAACTACCACGGCCACGAGATCGAGGGCGAAAGGATCGCGAGGGAGATCCTCACCCGCCTCAAGGCTCCCGCCGCCGTCACAGACCGCACGGCCCTCCTCGTGCGTCTGCACATGCGCGACCTCGACCTCAGGATGAAAGAGAGCAAGGTGAGGCGGGAAATCGTGCAATATGTTGCATTTTTGGAGGATTTCTTCGCCCTGAAACAGGCAGATTTTTCGGCCTGCAAGGACGTTTTGACGGAGGCTCCCGCCGTCGCAAAATGGCGGCGTATCCTCTCGGAAATGAAAGATGAGGGCGTGCCGTTTTCGGTGAGAGAACTCAAGGTCAACGGGCTCGACGTGCAGGCCGCGGGCGTTCCCCCCAAGGATACGGCGGAGGCGCTGAATGCCCTTCTCTACGACTGCGCCCTCGACGGGACGCTGAACAACAGGGCCTATCTTTTAAAGCGCGCCGCGGCATGGAAAAGGGCATAGCGGACCTGCGCCGCGTGCCCTAAGGGTGAGCCGAGGAGAACCCGTGCGCCGCGTGCCCCAAGGGGGAGCCGATGGTCGGTGCGGCGTCATGCCCTAAGGGGGAGCCGAGGGTCGGTGCGGCGTCATGCTGAGAACGGGAGTTGTACGCAGTCTGCGGAGGCTCTACCGAAGCATCTCGCCGCATGCTATACGGACTTTCGCCGACGCGGCGTCATGCTGAGAATGGGAGCATAACGCAGTCTGCGGAAGCTCTACCGAAGCATCTCGCCGCATGCTATACGGACTTTCGCCGACGCGGCGTCATGCTGAGAACGGGAGTTGTACGCAGTCTGCGGAAGCTCTACCGAAGCATCTCGCCGCATGCTATACGGACTTTCTCCGCGAGATTCTTCGGGTCAAGTCCCGTTCTTTTTCCCGTTTCTCAGAATGACGCGGCGTCGCTCTGAAGGAACGTCCCCCTACAATAAGATGCGGCGTATAATTGTTAAAATTTGTATGCTGAAATACTTGATTTTTTTAAGCGTAAGTATTATAATCTATCAGATGGATAAAATCATCCGAAATCTTCATGAGGAGTGAGATCATGGCAGACGAAAAAAAGCAGGATCCGAAAGCGGCCGATAAGGCGGCCAAGGAAGCGCAGGTAAAGGCGCAGAAGGAGGCCGCCGCAAGGGAAAAGGCCCGAAAAGAAGCGCAGATCAAGGAGCAGAAAGAGGCCGCCGCCAAGGAAAAGGCCGAAAAAGACGCGCAAGTCAAGGCGCAGAAGGAAGCCGCCGCCAAGGAAAAGGCCGAAAAAGATGCGCAAGTCAAGGCGCAGAAAGAGGCCGCTGCCAAGCAAAAGGCCGAAAAAGATGCGCAAGTCAAGGCGCAGAAGGAGGCTTCCGCCAAGGAGAAGGCCGAAAGGGAAGCGCAAGTAAAGGCGCAGAAGGATGCTTCCGCCAACGAAAAGCATCAAAAGGAGCAAAAACCCAAGGCTCCCAAAGCGGAAAAGCCCGAAAAGGTCAAAAAAGAGAAGCCGCCCAAGATGACCCGCAAGGAGAAAAAGGAACGCCTCGAAGAACAGATGAAGCTCGAAAAGGAACTTGTCGAAGCGGGCAAGATCCCTCTCCGCAATCGGTATAAGCCGAGAGGCATCTTTTGGCGTATCTTCGGCATCTGCCTTGCGTTCATCCTCGGCATCTTTGCCGCGCTCGGCTCTATCGTCGGCGTGGGAGCCGTATTCGTCACCAAGCCCGCGAGGGATTCCCTTGCCTCCCTCAAGGATGTGATGGATTTCGACGCCGAGGAGTTCATCAGCGATGAATATCTCGACATGAGCATCATCGACCTCGTCCAGAGCATCATGGAAGACGTCGGCGCATTGGGAAATCCCTCCGAACTCACGCTGGCAACTTTCTCGAAATATACCCCTCTCATCGACACATATCTTCAGGATATCGTCGATGAGAACCTCAAGGAGCTCGGTATCACGATCAATATTGATGACTTGAGGAATGTGAAGTTCAGCGAATACGCCAACTATCTCGAGGACGATTTGCTCCCGCAGATCACCCTCGGGCCCATTCTTGGCCTCGACAAAAACATTACGGCCGCAAGGCTCAACGAAAACGCTCCCCTCTATGCTCTCTGCTACGGCACCTACGGCACAGATTATACGGTAGAGGACGGTGCCATCGTCCAGATCGAGGGCGGCATGAAGCCCCTCTCCATTGCGGATCTTATGGACTTTTCGGGCAGTCCTGAGGGCGGCGAAACGCCCGCTCCCACCGCTGCATCGAATGACCCGAATGATGAAGAGGGCGGATTCATGGCGAGGATCAAGTCCATTCCGCTCGGCGTGTTCCTCGGCTTCAATATCCGTCTTGAATCCGAAAAGACCGACATGAACGGCATGGTCTACTCCCTCTGCTACGGCAACGAGGACGACGATTACGACTTTACGCACTCCACCATCGGCGGGGAAACGTTCGACGTCGTCAATGTTCTCCATGAGGAGAAAATGCTCACCCTCAACACCCTTCTCACAAATTCGGACGGCATCTTCGACAGCATCTCCCTCGGCACCGTTCTCGGCCTCAACACCGCCACTGAACTTGCCAACCGCGAGAACAACCGCATGATGTATGCCCTCTGCTACGGCGTGGAAGGGGAAGATTACGACGTTACGGACGGCAAGATCGTCATGAAAGACGGCAAGAGCGAACGCACCCTCGGCTATCTGACGAGCAACATGAACGCGGTCATCAACGATATCGAGGTCGACTCCATTCTCGATATCTCGCCCAAGACGGAGGCGATCGTCCGCACCATTGCCTACGGCAACGAGATGGCCAAGGACGACAACGGCAACTACCTCAAGGATGCGGAGGGCAACTATCAGACGGAGGACATTCTCAACGACGAAGGTCAGCCCACGGGCAAAAAGCAGTATGCGGGCGACGGGAAATATATCATCGATGGCGACGGCGACGACGCGAAGATCGTCATGCTCGAGGATCCCAACAACCCCGGCACGAAGTACAAGAAAAAGACGATCGGCGACCTCACCGCGGACGATGCGGACCTCATCGGCGGCATCACCCTTGGCTCCATTCTCGATATCGACAGTAACTCCTCGGGCATCATGCAGGCCATGCGGGATTGGACGATCAACGACCTCACCAAAAAGGAAAAGATCGAAGGTCTTAAGATCGGCGACATTCTCGGCATCAAGGCCAACCCCGACGGGACGCAACCTGATGACGTTTCCAATATCATGTGGGCGCTCAGAAATGACACCATCGCGGATCTCAAGAATCAGGACACCATCAACAATCTGAAGCTCTCCGATGTGCTCGGGGACGTCGGCGACACGGGCATTCTCAGCGCTATGCAGAACTGGACGCTCAACGACCTCAGCGAACAGAACCGCATCGAACGGCTCAAGCTCAGCCAGATCCTCGATATCGATGAGAGCGACCCAAATACCTCCCCCATCATGATAGCCATGAAGGATTGGCGCATTGCCGACCTCACCGACAAAGACAAGGTCAACACGCTGACCCTCGGCGACGTTCTCTCGATTGGCGATGACGCCCCCGCGATGCTCCATGTGCTGCAGGGCATGTCCCTTGACGAGATCTCCAAAGGCATCGATACTGTGACGCTTGAGGACGCCCTCGGCGCAGACGCATTCAATGTCGATGCTGGCGAAGAAACCAACCAGCTCCTCGAATTCCTCCGCTATACGCAGGTCAAGGACATTGCGGATAGGATCAAGCAACTCACCGTCGAGGACCTCTTCGGCGACGACATGTGGACCTATGCGGAAGCGGACAGCTTCGATCCTAACGTGCGGACGCCCGATTCCATCAAACTTCCCCAAAACGCAGAGATCACGACAAAGTATTATTATGAAGAAGCCGAAGTGACCCCCGGCTATTACACGGCAGATCATAAGAAGGTGGACGACGCAGACGTCAAGCAGGACAGCTATGTGGAAACGACCGTTTACGTCACCCGCGTGACAGAATACTACGAAGTGGATTACAGCAAAAAGCCCTCCGAATGGACGACGAAATACGAAGGCAACGACGAGATCCTTCACGACAACTTCTCCGACTACTACGTTGACGCAGACGGCGTCCGCCACGACCTCGAAGCGAAGTATTCCTACAAAAATGGCGACGAAGTCATCACGGGGAAGAAGATCCTCGAGAACAAGGACGCAACGGGCGAAGACGACAAGTACTACTATATCGAAAAGACGCCTGTCACCCTTTTCTACGCCTCAGCCGGGAACACTCTCTATACAGAAGAGCAAATCACGAAGAAGTATTTCTACAATGATAAGGAATATACCCGCTACCATGCAGGCGTGTGGTATCTCCTTCTCGGCGAAGCACAGGAGGGCCGTAGCGGTCACAAGTTCACCATGATGGGCGACCTCGTTTCGGAAGTCACGGGCAAGATCAACAATCTCACCCTCGGCGGAATGTATGTTCACGAACTCGTCGATGAAGATCCTTCCGTCGATATCACGGATCTTGTAGCGATGGCAGTTGCAATGGGCCATTCTGAGCTGAGCGGCAAGACGAACCTCAACGAACTCACCGTGAACGGCGTGATCTCGCTGATCAATGCCATTGCAAAGTCCCCGATTTGGGGCACGATGGGTCGATAAAACCAATTTCATACGATCCGCCCGCGGCTCTCCGCCGCGGGCGTTTTTGTTGCCCTCTCCCGACGACGGCCCCCACTCATGCCCCCTCCCGAGGACAGCCCCCACTCATGCCCCCTCCCGAGGAGGGGGGTAGGGGGGTGGGCAACGACCGCATAGTATTCATATACGCCCCGCGCGCTCATCCTGTCCCGCGCGCTCATTCTGACCCTGAGCGTAGTCGAAGGGGAAGAATCCCATAAAACCAACGGAAGCCCGTAGCGGCGTCATGCTGAGAAGGGGAGCACAACGCAGTCTGCGAAAGCTGACCCGAAGCATCTCGCCGCTTAAGCAGTCCGCAGACGCCACGCGAGATTCTAACTTCGCGCTATGCGCTCGTGCCGCGCTTAGACACAAATAGAACGCGCGCGGGGCGGGTCAAGTCCCGTCCTCTCGTCCTTCTCCCGTTCTCAGAATGACGCGAGGCTGCTCCCGTGCATATTCCCGACCCCGCCCCGTGCGTTCCCAACGTCCCCGCCATAATTTTTTTCGTTCCCGTTGCAAAAATAATTGACGAAACGCCGAAAATCGTCTATAATGGTGATACAAACCTTGCGTGCGGCAAACGCACGCCGAATAAGACCGGGAGGTGAAAAAAATGCAGAAGTACGAGATGCTCATGCTCCTCAAGAGCGGCATGGAAGACGAAGCGAGAGAGGCGGAACTCAAAAAGTATACCGATATCGTTTCGTCCATGGGCGGAACCGTGGAATCTGTCGATAAGTGGGGCGTCCGCAAGACGGCATATCCCATCAGCTTTCAGACAGAAGCCTATTTCGTTCTCATGACCTTTGTCGCAGGGGGCGATGTCGTCAAGGAGCTCGACCGTGTTGCGGGAATTTCCGCCGATATGCTCCGCCGCGTGATCACAAAGAAAGAGGAAAAGTAAAATGAATAAGGTATTTTTGATCGGAAATCTTACCCGCGACCCCGAACTTTCGGAAACAAACAGCGGGATCCCCATGTGCCGCTTTGCGATCGCCGTCAACCGCAGCTATTCTTCGAGCGACGGAGAGAGGCAAACCGATTTCTTCAATGTGATCGCTTGGCGCGGCCTTGCCGAAAACGTCGGTAAATACTGCAAAAAAGGCAATAAAGTGGCGGTTTCCGGCAGCATCCAGATGCGCAACTATGAAGACAATCAAGGCAACCGCCGCACCGCGGTAGACATTGTTGCGCAGGACATTGAATTCCTTACGGCAAGGAATCAAAACTCGGGCGACGACTTCTACGATACCCCCGCTCCCAAAAACACCAACACGGGCAGCGGCACGGCTCCGAGGAAGAAGCCCGCGCTCGAGTCCTTCGACGACGACGGTGATATTCCGTTCTGAGTCCCCCAAATCTAAATTTTAAGGAGATAATCATGGAAGAAAACGAAGAGCTCGTAACTCCCGCAGAGGAGCCCGCAGAAGAGCCCGCCGAAACGGAAATCAAAGAGGAAGTCAAGGAAACGACGGAACCCCGCCGTGAACGCGACAAAGACCGTCCCGCAAAGCGCGGCTTTAAAAAGTCCAACTTCAAGAAGGTCTGCCTCTTCTGCCAGGAAAAGAGCACGATTGACTACAAGGAAGTCAACAAGCTGAAGAAGTTCATCAGCGAGGGCGGGAAAATTTTGCCCCGCCGCATGACGGGCACCTGCGCGAAGCACCAGAGAGAGGTCGCCATTGCGATCAAGCGCGCCCGCGTCGCCGCCCTCATTCCCTTCAAGGCAGACTAAAAATTTGCAGCAAAAACTCCCCTTTCTCGGGGAGTTTTTTTGTTGGATCGAAAGCCCCTCTTGGGGCGGGGGGGGGGGGGGGGGGGGGGGACGCAGCCGCCGCGTCATTCTGAGAACGTGAGAAGGACGAGAGGACGGGTCCTAACCCGCCCCGCGCGCATTCTATTCGTGTCCAAGCGCGGCACGAGCGCGTAGCGCGAAGTTAGAATCTCGCGGGGCGTTTTCTATGCGGCGAGATGCTTCGGGTCGGCTCCCGTAGACTGCGTTGTACTCTCGTTCTCAGCATGACGCCGAGGCTCCCGTGCGTTTTATGCGATCCTTCGCTGCGCGCATTTTTTCATTTTAAATTTCTAATTTCCTTGACATTCATGTATACATGTGCTATAATACCTACAAAATAAGTAGGAAATACAAAAAAGGAAGCTATATATGAAGGTTTATGCTGACAATGCGGCGACGACGCGGATGCGCGAGAGCGCTCTCAACGCCTATACGGAGGCTGCGCGGCAAGTTTATGGCAACCCCTCCTCGCTCTACACGGTCGGGCAGGAGGCCAAGTCCCTGCTCGAGGATTGTAGGGGGACGATCGCGGCCCTTCTCGGCGCACAGCCCCGCGAGATCACGTTCACCTCGGGCGGCAGCGAGGCAGATAACCAGGCCATTCTCTCCGCCGCGAAGCTCGGCAAGCTCAGAGGTAAGTCCAAGATCGTTTCCACCGCCATCGAGCATCACGCCGTGCTCCACACCCTCAACAAGCTCAAAAAGGAGGGCTTTGAAATTGTCCTTCTCCCTGTCGGAACGGACGGTATTGTAAAAGTTGAGGACGTGGAAGCGGCCATCGACGATAACACCTGCCTTGTTTCGGTCATGTTTGCGAACAACGAGATCGGAACCCTCCAGCCCGTGGAGGAAATCGGCAAGATATGCAACGAAAAGAAGGTCCTCTTCCACACGGACGCGGTACAGGCCGTCGGGCACACCGCCGTCAATGTTCAGAAGATCGGGTGCAGCTATCTTGCCCTCTCCGCCCACAAATTCGGCGGGCCCAAGGGCGTCGGCGTACTCTATGTGCGGCAGGGAGCCCCGCTCTACTCCCTCATCGAGGGCGGCGCACAGGAGAGGGGCAAGCGCGCGGGGACGGAAGATCTGCCCGCGATCAAGGCCATGACCGTCGCCATGAAGGAGGCCGTGGATAGCATTCCCGAAACGGAAAAATATGTCACTTATCTGCGAAATAAGCTCATTTCGGGCCTTGAAAAAATTCCCCACAGCGCCCTCAACGGCGACAGGGAGAAGCGGCTTGCGGGGAACGTGAATTTCTGCTTTGAGGGCATCGAGGGGGAATCCCTCCTCCTGCTCTTGGACGATCAGGGCATCTCCGCCTCGTCGGGTTCGGCCTGCACGTCGGGCTCGCTCGACCCCTCGCATGTGCTTCTCGCGATCGGCAGAGTGCACGACGTTGCGCACGGCTCCCTGCGGCTCACCTTGAGCGCGGACAACACCGAGGAAGAAATCGACTATATCATCGAAAAAGTCCCCGAGGTCGTGACCTATCTGCGCAACATGTCCCCCGTCTGGCGGGACCTGCAAGAGGGCAAACGGCAGTTTATTTTGTAGAAATCATTATCCGCTCGCCGCGTCATCCCGCCCCACACGCTCATTCTGACCTCATAGCCGAAGGGGAAGGATCCCAAAAACGCACGGGAGTAACCCCGCGTCATTCTGAGAAACGGAGAATGAACGAAGTCAGAATACTTAACCCGAAGAATCTCGCGGGGCGTTTTCACACAAAGCGGCTAGATGCTTCGATACAGCTTCCGTAGACTGCGTTATGCTCCCGTTTTCAGCATGACGCCGCATAGCGTCAGTTCCAACTCTTCCCCACCGCAACTTTTCATTTTGAATTTTCAATTTCAAAAAAAGGAGAACTTATATGTCATTATACAGCGAAAAAGTGATGGACCATTTCAGAAATCCGCGCAATGTCGGCGTCATTGAGAACCCCGACGGCGTGGGCGAAGTCGGCAACGCCAAGTGCGGCGACATCATGAAAATGTACATCAAAGTCGAAAACGGCATCCTCGTGGACGTCAAATTTGAAACGTTCGGCTGCGGCAGCGCGATCGCCTCGAGCTCCATGGCCACGGAGATGATCAAGGGAAAGCCCCTTAAGGAGGCCCTTCTGCTCACCAATAAGGCCGTGACGGAGGCGCTCGGCGGGCTTCCCGCCCACAAGCTGCACTGCTCCGTGCTCGCCGAGGAGGCTGTGCAGGCGGCCGTCCGCGACTATTATCAAAGGAACAATATCCCCTACGATGAAAACGACTTTCCCGCCCTCGACCATGAACACGACGTCCACGGCGGGGACGCACAGTGATCGTTTCCACGCGGGGAGAATATGCTCTGCGGCTCATGGTTGCGCTTGCGGGAAAGGAGGATTTTTCCCCGCTGAGGGAAATTTCCCTCGCCAATAATATCCCGCATAAGTATGCCGAAAATATCATGACGGCGCTCGTCAAGGCAGAGCTGGTGGAGGGTTCGCGCGGAAAATACGGCGGTTATCGCTTAAATCGTCCGCCCGAGGCATATTCTGTGGCGGAAATTTTGGAGGCGATCGAAAGCTCCTTCTCGGTGACGAGCTGCAGCAGGGACGGCGACTGTCCCCATGCCGACACATGTCCGACCCTGCCCATCTGGCGCGGCCTCGACGAAACCGTCCACGCCTACCTCTCCCGCTACACTCTGAAGGATCTGATATAGAAAAATCGCACATATGTGCGATTTTTTGATTGTTACGTCTAAAAAATAGAGTGTTGTTTGAGGATTCCCCGCCCCACCACAATTTTTAATTTTTAATTGCTTCCGTAGGTCTAACGGGATCCTTCGCTGCGCTCAGGATGAGCGGACGCGCGTGCTGCATGTGGGTCACTTTAACGTGTTTCAAAGTAACGATCTTGGTTGAATGCGACCGTCAGCGTGACCGATTTTCCATCGCGGGAAACCACGACGGAAAGAGTATCCCCCTTGCGGATTTCGAGCAATAGGTTGGTGATTTTGAAGTTGCGGGTCGCCTGTACGGTCTTTCCGTTGAGTGTCAGAGATACGAACGTATCCCCCACGTCCATGCCCGCGCTTGCGGCCGCACTGCCGCTGTTCACGGCATTGACGACGAGCTTTTCCGAAATGATCGTCCTGCCCGAAAGCGGGTCGTAGGCGCTGTGACCGTTCTCCGTCCGAATGGTGATGCCGAGGCGGGCATGTTTCAGCACGCCGCCGTTCGCCCTGAGATTGTCCGCAACCGCCAAAGCATGGTTGATGGGAATGGCGTACCCGAAGCCGTAGACGTCGTCCGCCTCGCTCCGCGCATTGACGATCCCGACAAGTTCCCCCGCTCTGTTGAATAGACCGCCGCCCGAGTTTCCGTGGTTGACCGTCGCGTCCGTTCTGAGTTCAAGCATGCTGACCTGCCCCGAACCGTCGATGGCATCCATCGTGACGCTCTCGGCATCCACCGAAACGACGCCGCTGACGACGGAGATCCCCTCCATTTCTGGGTTCCCGATGGCATAGACGCTATCGCCCACGAGCAGGCTGTCCGAGTCGCCGATCCGGGCGGGACGGGCGGCCGAGGCAACCACGACTTCCTTGTTTGTATGCGTCGCGGAGGAGGCTGAACTCCCCTCTCTCACGGTCGCCTTGCCGTCTATATGCAGGAGCGCAATGTCCTCTGCGGCAGAACCGCCCACATAGGTCGCCGAAAGTTCCCCCGCGGCAAAATCGCCGCCATAGAGATAGACCGAGATATCATTGCTGACCGCCCGCCGCGTGGAGCTGTAGATAATGTGATAATTTGTTATGACATCTAAATCACCCGTGGAGCTGTCAAGTTCTAAAATGACGCCTGCGCCCGCGCTGACCGTCGTTGCGTCCATCGCTGCGACGACGCTGACGGCGGAGAGAAGGGACTGCTGCAGATAGGTGCTGTCGTCTCCGAGGTTGAGCTCTTTCAAGAAGTCCATATAGGTGCCCGTGAAGGAGCCATCCGCCCTCGCTTCCTCCCACAGTTTGCGGTAAATGGTGGATTCGGGGGTGTTCTCCGAAAGCCAGCTCCCCTCGTCCGCCGTATAGCCCTGCTCAACGGCAATGTCGTAGGGGAAATTTTCGTCCGCTTTGCCGAGATCCAAAAACCCGCAGCCGGAGAGCGCCGCCAAGGAAACGGACAGCACGACGCCGACGACGGCGATTTTCTTTTTCATGAATTGCCTCACATACAAAGGTTTTGCATTTTTCCATATTATATCACATTGCCCCGCTTTATGCAAGAAAATTTCTTTTTGCAATGTGATTTTGCTGTTAAGTTTTCATGAAATTAAAAATAACATATGTTATATAACATATGTAATATATGAAGAACTCTTTGAACCAACGGGAGCCAATGGCGGCGTCATGCTGAGAACGGGAGCACAACGCAGTCTATGAAAGCCGTACCGAAGCATCTCGCCGCATTGTGTTCGTATCCGCCCCGCGAGATTCTTCGGGTTAGTCCTCGTCCTCTCGTCCCGCTCTCATTCTCAGAATGACGCGGGGCGGGGTTGGTCCCGTGCCATGGCGGCGTCATGCTGAGAATGAGAACACAACGCAGTCTATGAAAGCCGTACTCATCTCGCCGCATTGTATCCATACGCCCCGCGAGATTCTTCGGGTTAGTCCTCGTCCTCTCGTCCTTCTCACGTTCTCAGAATGACGCGGGGCTACCTCTGTGCCGTAGCGGCGTCCTTCCCCTTCACCAAAAAAAGAAAGCGGAGAATTGCTTCTCCGCCCTCTCTTTACAGGTCGTCTGCATCCTGAACAGGCTTCTCGTACTCGTTCTCGGGCACGCCCGTGTAACTGCCGAGGCTGTCGTCCGAATGCATGTCGGCCCCGTTTTTGAGAGTTCTCTCACGATGGAGTTTTCTCTCGCAGGACTTCTTCATTAAGAGCAGTCCTTTGCGCCTCTGCCGCAATTTTTTGTGCTCTTCGTGTTCTTGACGGAACTGTTCTGAGCGTTTTCGGTCTTTTGCGACTTGGTGTTCTGGGTCTTGGTCTTTTTCATAAGTTCTCCTTTTTGAAGGGGAGATGAAGCTCGACTTCACCCTGTGACGCACCGCATAGGGGGCAAATGTTCCACGGCTCCTTGGCCGTGTGCATATAGCCGCACTCGCTGCAGATCCAAAGCATCGGCTTTTCCGCCTTATAGAGGGAGCCGTCCTTAAACGCCTCGTAGAGGTAATTGAAGATAATCCGATGATTGCCTTCTACCATTGCCGTCTTTTCGAATTTGAGCGCAATTTGCCCAAACCCCTCTTCTCTTGCGATCCTTGCGAATTCGGGATAGAGGTTTTCCGCCTCGTCCTGTTCGTCGATCGCCGCAAAGCGCAAATTATCTTCGATCGTTCCCGCATGGAAGGGATAGCTTGCGTCAATATGAATATTGTCTTGGCTTCCCGCGTTCTCGAGAATGGTTTCAAAGAAAACCTTTGCATGGTTGGTTTCATTCTTTGCGATCGTGCGGATGGTGTCCGCGAGGACTTCATAGCCCTGCTTCATTGCCGCCTTTGCCGTGAGTTGATACCGCATGCCCGCCTGACATTCCCCCGCAAAGCCGCGGGCGAGATTCAGGTAGGTCTGCGTCTTGGTGAAATCCATGTTCGCCTCCTCTTCGCAAACAGTTTGGGCGGGAAATCGGCCGATTATACGCAAAACAAAATTTTCCTCTCTTGACAGCTTTCCCTTTCGGCAGTATAATGAAACAAAGGAGAACATTATGAAAAAACAATCGCGTGCGGTAACTGCGGTCCTCTTGTCCGTCACCTTATTCCTCTGCGCCGTCTTTGTGTTCCTCACGGTGTGGTGGTTCGGATTCACTTTCCCCGACTTCGACGCCGTCGCCGTGCGGGAAGCAAAGATCCCGGGGCTGGATTCCGGCATCTCGCCGCAGGGGCTCTGTGCCATGCCCGACGGCAGCCCTTACGCATTCGCCATGAGCGGGTACATTTCGGGCGAACCCTCCCGCGTCTACCTCATCTCCGCCGACCC
>CANQUY010000023.1 GCA_947627125.1 uncultured Clostridia bacterium | reverse complement strand
GCCCTCGGCGGGGACCTGAAGATCTTTTCCGTCGATCCACCAATTCCCGTTCGTGCCGATATAGGGAGTGTTTCCGTCGGCGCCCTTGAGCGTGTCGAGCGGAACTCTGACGCCATCGACATAGAGGCCGCCGTCACGGATCTCGATCTCGGAGCCCTCGGCCTTGACGCCCGTGAAGGTATCGCCAATGTACCAATAGCCCTCTTCCTCGCCGTTATCGGGGTTGCCGATATGGGGCGTGACCAAGGCTGCGCCAAGGTCCTCCCCGTCGACGATCCAATGGTTATTTTCGATCTTGAACTCGTGCCATGCACGCTTGTCGGTTTTCTTGTCGCCGATATACCAATAGCCGTCGGCACCGATGGAAGGGACAAGCCCGTCCGTTCCGGCTGCCTTGACGTCTGTTCTCTTACTGCCTATGTACCAGTAGCCATCCTCGCCGATGGAGGGAGTCACCTCGCTGGCGAGCGGAATGGTCATCACGACGGACCAACCGCTTGCAGATTTCTGGTAGATGTTGCCGCTTGAGGTATCGAGATAAAAATCCCCCTCATTGCCGGCATCCGCGGCGGGTGCGCCTGTCCCGGAAGACCATGCCGTCCCACCTGTAACGGGGACGTCTTGGCCGGGCTGGTCGGGTTCTGTCACACCGTTCGACATACCGATGCCGAGCGTGGTGACGGCGGCGATCATGAGACAAGCGCATACGATGATCAGTACGAGCAGCGCAATAAAGCCCTTGTCTTTCTTCTTGCCTTCAGCACTCATGCTATTCTCCTCTTGACACAGATTTTTTTCTTTTTCTTTCGACTGCGGCGACCCATTCCGCACACGCAAACGTAATCAATATACGCGCACACGCGTGAGAGGGCAAAACCGTAGACGCTATGTCATACATGTTGATTATATCACGGTTGAAGGGGCAAGTCAATGATTTAAAACTAAATTTCTTTCATAAATCCCCCTTTTTTTTAAAAAAATTTTTCCAGCTCGGCACGATTTTGAAAAAATTGAACATAAAATGTGAATATTTACTAATTTTTACGCAAAAAATGAACCGTCGCAAAATCGCGGCGGTTTGGCCTATGAAGGTGGCGGAACGCAGTCATGCTCCCTCCTCGAGGATGGGGGTAGGGGCCGGGGTATCGTCGCCCCGCGTCATTCTGAGAACGAGAGATGGACGAGAGGACGAAACTTAACCCGAAGAATCTCGCGGGAGCGTACATAAACTACTTAAGCGGCGAGATGCTTCGGTACAGTCCCCGCAGACTTCGTTCCACTCCCCTTCTCAGCATGACGCCGCTATGGACTTCCGCCGGTTCAATGGGATCCTTCCCCTTCGACTACGAGGTCAGGATGAGCGCGGGGCGGGAGCCAAGGATCCGTCCTCGCCCGAACGGAGTCCCCTTGCTTCCCCTTGTAGGGGAAGTACCCGCGCAGCGGGGGATAGGGTTTTGAACCCCTCAGTCACGGCAAGGACAGCCGTGACAGCTCCCCTATGAGGGGAGCCGAGGAGCCCCCCCTCCCTTCTTGGGGAGGGAGTAGGAGCGGGACGTATGATTCAAATAACATATGTTATATAACAAATGTTATATTTGAATTTACGGGTTCGGGAGGGAGGGCTCGGAGAGCGAGGAGAAGAGCTCCTCGGAGAGCTTTTCGCTGCAAGGCGAAACGAGGCGGAGCGCACCAAGCGCCTGAAGCGAACGGAGCTGGGCGGTGTTCTCCACTCCCGAACATTCCACCGAAATTTTTCCCGCGCCGACCTCGATCGCACGGAGCAGGAGGGGCGTTTCTCCCCGCACGCATACGCCCGCCGCGCCGCCCTCGCAGGCCGCTTTCGTGCCGAGCGCGACGTCCTCCTCGCTCAGCGAATGGTCCTCGAGGGAGAGAACGACGCCGTGTCCTCTGACCGCGCGGCGCACCTTTCTGATCTCCCGCTTGAGGCAGGCGAGATCTCCGCGGATGAGTGCGGAGTAACAGGGCACGAGGCGGAGCTCCTCTGCGCCCGCCCTCACCGCCCGCTTGGCCTCGAACTTCTTGACGGCGGGAAGTGTTTCCCCGCTGCCGCCCACAAGACAGATGATATGGACCCCGCTCCCCGCGAGAAGTTTCTTTGCCGCAGGAACATTCACGGGCGAAACGAGCACTCCGCTGAATTTTTCCTTTTTTGCAAAGTCGCAGATCTTTTTGAGGAGCGGCCTGTCCGTTTCCCGCCGTGAGGCGTCTGAGATGAGTTTCTTGAGCGTAAGAAGAACTTCCGCCTCCCTTCTCGTGCGTTTGAATTCGGTGAACGCGGCCCTCTCGTCCTCTCCGACGAAGAGCTCCCGTTCTGCAGTGATGTCGCCTGTCATATCCATGGGTTTATTTTTCCCTTTAATCTTCTGCCGTATGCCAATTTTTTTCAGAATGTGACAGCACGCGTGAAGTAAACTTTTTGGCATGAACATTCTTTCCATCCAGGCGTGGGGGGCCGTCTATACGGTCATCCTCTTTGCGATCTGCCTTGTTACCGTCCACCTTCTGCGGCTTGCCCTGTACGGCTACAGAACCGTCAGAAAAAAGCCGAGCGGGAAAGAGGAAAAGCCCGAACCGCCCGAAAAATCTTCCGAGCCCGTCTATTACATTGTCGAACGCAAAAAAAAGCGCCCGAAGTCGGAATACTCCGACCCCAAGCGATTTACGTTCAAATGATGCGGTGAGTGAACAGAACGACCCCTCAGTCACCTGCGGTGACAGCTCCCCTATGAGGGGAGCCGAGGCTTGCTTCCCCTCTCAGGGGAAGTACCCGCGCAGCGGGGGATAGGGTTTTGGAACCCCTCAGTCACGGCAAGGACAGCCGTGACAGCTCCCCTGTGAGGGGAGCCGAGGCTTGGCCCGACCTACAAGGGGAGCCGAGGGGCTCAGTCTGTATAGTGCTCCAAATTCTTGCCGCTGTCCCAGAGGCGTTCGAGATAGTAGAAGAGCCGCGACTCCTCGTTAAACACATGCACAATGACGTCGCCGTAGTCGAGAACGCCCCACCTGCCCTCGCGCACGCCCTCCGTGCGGACGGGTTGAAGTCCGAGCTTCCCGAGTTCCTCATCGACGTTTTCGCAGAGCGCCTTGACCTGCGTGGTCGATTTGCCGCTCGCAATGACAAAGTAGGAACATACCACCGTCTGATCGCCGACGTCGAGAATGACAATGTCCTCCCCCTTCTTGGCAGACAGCGCCTTGCATGCAAGTTTTGCGAGTTCGTAACTTTCCATTTTTTCCCACTCCTTTTTTTGTATTTATTCAAAACGTATACACGTTTTCAACCAATCGAATGCCCGCTGCGTCAGAGGATAGACGGGCGCATTCTGCCCCTTGAGATAGCTGAGCTGGTGCTTCAGAGAGAGATAGAGACAGAGGTCGAGGTCCTTCCAAAAGGCCTCCCGTAAGGGTTCGATGCCCTCAAAATCGCGGCCCTCCTCGAGCAAGTCCGAAAGGAAAATGAGCTTCCCGAGGGGGATCATGTCCTCCCGTCCGCTCGTGTGATAGCGGATGGCATCGAGGATCTCTTCATCCTTGACCCCAAAGAGGTGTTCCGCAAGATAGGCTCCCGTATATTGGTGCAGAACGGGCGCGGGAACCCCCTCGGGCGGCGTAAAACCCTGCAATCTCGGGTCGGAAAGGGGCACATATTTGCCGCAATCGTGCAGCATCGCGGCCGAAAGGGCCTTTTTCTCGGGAATATTGAGGCTCCTTGCCCTTCTACAGGCCATGCGGGCGACGCGCTCGCTGTGAGCCCTTCTCTGTGCGGTGAGAAGATCGAGCGCCCCCTCAATGGAGGGATAACGGTAGAGCTCTTTCTCCTGAATGAGGCGATACACTTCTTTCGGGAGCATGCTCTCCGCCGCCCCGCTATGAAAGGCCAGCGCGACGCGGATATCCGTGGAGGAGATATCCTCCCCCCGAAAATCGAGTTCGAGGAAATCGACGCCGAAGCGGGCACGGAAACGTTCGTGCATATTATGCACATAATTTTCTCCGCGGCCGCATGCGACGAGCGTGACGTTTTTTAAAATATCGTCGGGGTTTTTCCAGCTGAAAAAATTTTCGAGCATGTCCGCGCCGACGATAAAGAAGATCTCCGCGGCGGGAAAGCGTTCGCGAAAGGTGCGGCAGGTCAGATAGGTATAGCTCGTCCCCTCCGCCCTGAGTTCGATGTCGTCCGTTTCCGCAAAGGGGAGCCCGCGGCAGGCGGCGCGAAGGAGTTCCGCCCGCTCCTCCCCTTCCGCAACGGCTCCGAGCAATTTATGGGGAGCGCGGTAGGAAGGGATGAAAAACAGTTTGTCGAGCCCCAAGTCCTCCTTCGCCTTGACGGCAAGGCGAATATGCTCCCTGTGAACGGGGTCGAACGAGCCCCCGAAGAGTGCGATCTTCATGTCTTGATTATACAATACTTTGCGGACGTTTGCAAGTTTAATTTGTGAAATTCATGGCAAAAATTATCGCCATGAAACGTTTTTCACTTGCGGACATTGCGGATGTCCTCTTTTACACGATTTCCGCGGCCTTTGTCGCCTTCGGCATCCTGCGCTATTTCCGTTTGAACGCGTGGCTGTGCCTCCTCTTTTCCCTCCTCTTTGCAGCCGCGGCCTGCGTCGGGACGGGGCTGCTTCTCTCGGGGAGCCGCCAAAAAAAGGTGAAGGGAAAGCGGGAGAAGGAGGACCGTGACGCCCTGCTTTTGCATCTCGCCCTCGAAAAGGAGGAACGGGTGCGGGCGGCCCTGCTCTCCGCGCTCGTCGCAGACGGAAGGAACGCGAACCTGAAGGGAGATGTTCTCGAGGAGGACGGCGTGCTCCTCATCCCCCTCTTCACCATGGAGCCCCTCTCCGCCGATACGGTGGCGGCCCTCCTCAGAACATACGGGGAAGAGCGGTTCACCCTCCTCTGCAACGGGGTGAGCGCAGAGGCGGAAAAATTGCTCCTGCGCTTCGGCAAGGGAGTACAGAAGGGGGATGAGGTGTACTCTCTCTTTGCGAGAACGGGCACGACGCCGAATCCGCTCATCTGCGGACAGCTCCCCCGCCGCACGCTGAAAACGAACCTCAGACGGTCCTTCTCCAAAGAAAACGCCCGCCCCTTCTTCGTGAGCGGACTTGTTCTTCTCTTTATGAGCCTGTTTACGCTGTTCCCCCTCTACTATCTGATCGCGGGGTGCGTTCTGGTCGTGACGGCCGTGGTCGTGCGGGCGGTCGGCTTTGCGGAGGTCACATGATGGAGCGGATCGCCTTGGGAAGATAGGCGACGATATCCGTCGCGTCGGGGGAATATTCGTTGATCTCCGCGGCGGCGAGTTCCCCCGCACGGCCCAAGAGATAGGAAGCGACGGCGGCGGCCTCAAAGGGCGGAACTCCCCGCGCGACCGTTCCCGCAAGGAGCCCCGCAAGCACGTCCCCGCTGCCTCCCTTTGCGAGGACGGGAGAACCCGTCGGATTGATGGCAACTCTCTCCCCCTCGGCAATGACGGTGCGGTTGTTCTTGAACACGACCGTGACGCCGTATTCCTCCGAAAAAGCCCTAGCGGCTTCCACGGGGCTTGAGAGGAGCTCTTCGACGCTCCTGCCCGTGAGGCGTGAAAATTCCTTCGGATGCGGGGTGATGATGACGCGGCAGGTCTTGTTCTTCAGGATATCGACGCCGTACTGTGAGAGCGTGTTGAGCGCGTCGGCGTCGAGCACGAGCACGCCCGTGTAGGCGGTCAGAAGCTCGCAAATGTAAGCATACAGCCGCTCGCTGACCCCGGAGCCCATGCCCACGGCAAGGCAGTCCGAGGAGAGCATTTCACCGTCGACGGCATGAAATTCTCTCAATATGGCGGCGGGAAGCCTCCCCACAACGTGATGAAAGAACTCCGCCGTGACGGAGAGGCGGGTATATCCGACGCCCGATTTCAGCGAAGCCGCGGCCGCCAAAAAGGCCGCGCCCGCAAGCGCTCCGCCCGCAAAGATATGGGCAGAGCCGTAATTCCCCTTGTTGGTGTTCGACCTCCTCTTGGGAAAGTACCTTCTTACGTCATCATCCTCCCAGACTTCAACGCCGCCCTCCGCGGAGATGCCGATGTCGGCCACAGAAATTTTCCCCGCAACGTCCGCCCCGTCCGAGAGAATGAGGGCGGATTTCAGCTGTCCCATGGAAACCGTTTCATCCGCCATAGCGCAGGGAGAGAGGGCAATGCCGCCCTCGGTGAGCCCCGTGGGAAGGTCGCAGGCGATGACGTAGCGGCAGGCGTTGATGAAGGAAACGAGGTCCGCATTCTCCCCCTCGACGGGGCGGGAAAGGCCGGTGCCGAAGAGGCAATCGACGGCAATGCCGTAGATGCGGCGGGGAATGACGCCGAGGAGCTCGCCCCCGTATTTCTTTCTCGCCTCATCACAGGCGGGGGAGAATTTTTTTGCAAGGCAGAGAACGGCGACGTCGAAGTTTTCATGCCGCAGAAGTTCGGCGGCGACAAAGCCGTCGCCCCCGTTGTTCCCGCCCCCGCACACAAAGACGATATCGTCTGCGCCCAAACGGACGGCGGCGCGCTTCACCGCTTCGGCAAGGGCTCTTCCCGCACGCTCCATGAGGACGGAAACGGGCGTGCCGCGTTTGATCTCTCTTTCGTCAAAACTGCGCATCTGCGCATTGGAATAGGCAAATTTCATCTCTTCTCCGCGGGAAAAAGCGCAATCTCCGCACTCGTTAAAATGTGCGCTTTTCCGTCCTTTATAACTTCCAATCTTCCGTCGGGAAGAATGCGGGAAGCCGTTGCAATGTAGCGTTCTTCCCCCTCCATGACGTCAACCTTTTCGCCCAAAAAGCGGACGAAGGAGAGATACTCTTCAAAGGCGGAAGGTTTCAGATAATGATTCAGCAAACTGATTCTTACGTCCTCCACTGCGGGAGGGTCGCTCAAAAAAGACGACATGGAAACCGCAATGCCGCCGAGAGAGGAAACGTCGTTTGAAACGTTCAGCCCGACGCCGACGATGCTGTAGGCGATCTTCCCGCCGAAGAGGCCGTTCTCAATGAGAATGCCCGCAAGTTTTTTGCCCCCCGCGCGGATATCGTTCGGCCACTTGATCTCGGGGACGATTCCGAACTCTTCCGCCGTGCGGCAGACGGACACCGCGGCATGCGTCATGATGCGGAAGGAATTTGCGGGGGGCATGTCCGCATGGAAGGTCAAAACGGACAAATATACCCCACCCATGTCCGAGAGGAAGCTCCTGCCCTTGGTGCCCTTTCCGCCCGTCTGGACGTCGGCAAACACGGCGATATCTTCCCCGCTTTCAATGTATTTTTTGATATATTCGTTGGTGGAGCCGACGCTCTTCAGACGCTCAATCTTCATCGCAGAGCCCCTCGAGCGCGCGCCGCGCCGTTTCGTGATCGAACCCCTTTGCAAGCAGATTCGCATACGCCCTTTGAATGACCTTTTTATCGGTGACGTCCTTGCCGCGAAGGTACTTTTCGAGCGTCCTCTTCGCAGCTTCCTCCTCGCCCGAGATCTCCGAAAGGGCCTCCTCGATCGCCTCGTCGGAGATCCCCTTTTGTTTCAGTTCCATTGCAATGAGGCGGAAACCCTTCTTCTTGGACATGCTCTCAGCATACGCACGGGCGTAGGCGGAATCGTCAAGAAAATTGTACTCTCTCATCTTGGCGACGACATAGTCGCAGACATCGGTGAGATACCCCTTTTTCTTCAGAAAATCGCGGATCTCCCGCTCCGTTTTCATGGTCGCCGTGATATGGAAGAGGGCCTTGTCGAGCGCGGTTTCCTTCTCGCTCTCGAGCTGGATCTCCGAAAGGCTCTCCGCCGTCACCGCCGTGCCCACCTTGAGGCGATGCTGCATGACGGTGACAAGTTTCATACCGCAAAAAAACCTGCCGTCAACTTCAATGTTGCAGCGGGTTTTATCCTTCTTTTGCGGTGTGATCGCAGTGATCTCAGCCATGCTTTCCCCTCTATACTATGCCGTCCGCGGGCCAAGTTCTGTTCTGTTTGAACCAATCGGTGTCCTTCAAGATCGTTGCATTGTTGCTCCCCGTGACGGTGCACTCCGTCCCGTTCGACCATACGGTGATATCGCCGTTGAGGGAGGTGTAATTTTTCGTCGTCCCGTCCACGGTGACCGCGGGTGCATAGATGTATTTCGTGTACTTTGCAAGGCGGTTCAGCGTGTCCTGCGTGGGGAATGTCCCGCTGCCGCTCGAATACTCATTCGTTCCCGCACAGCAGGGGATCACGACGATTTCGGGCTGAATGACGGAGAGAAGGACTTCATTTGAGGAAGTCTTGCTCCCGTGGTGCCCCGCCTTGAAGAGCTTGCAATGGGGAAGTTCGTTGCTCTGGACAAGGCTCTCCTCCCCGTCGAGTTCGAGGTCGCCCGTAAAGAGATAGTGGTTCTCTCCCTGCGTGAAGAGGGTGCAGACGGAGTGATTGTTCTCCTCGGAGCTCTTCGTCGTGTAATATTTTTGATACAGGATCTCAAAGGAAATGCCCTCGGCGAGCTCATATTCCCTCTGCGCCCCGTTCGTTTCATTCCAGCACTCGAGGGCGGTATAGTGTTTCGCCCCGTCCTCGGAAACTTCTCTGTCACGGGCTGCCTCGTAGTCCTTTGAGATCTGCGAGGTGGAATTTTTGAGCGCGTAGTCGATGATCGTGCCGCACTTGAAACTTTCAAAGACGCCCTTTGAAGAGCTCGTCCCAACAAAACCTGCGATATGGTCCTGATGGGCATGCGTCACGATGACATATTCGAGCACGCCGTCCGTGCAGTACTGCCCGATGAAGGGAACGAGGGTGGCCGCGCTCTCCTTTCGCGATCCCGCGTCGATGAGCACTTCGGTGTCCCCTGTCTTGAGAAGGGTACAGTCGCCCGCGTAGCCATTGCCGAGTTCGGGGAAATAGATGTTGAGTTCCGCGGTCGCGGGGCCCGTCTGTCCGCCGCCGCTGCCGTCAGCGGGGTCGCCCTTATCGCCCTTTTCGCCCTTGATATTGCCGCGCAGCGTCCATGCGCCGTTGTCTTTCGTGTAGACGTTCCATGACGAATAGTCGAGGTAGAGGTCGCCGTTTTTGCCCTGAGAAGCCGCGGGTGCGCCGTTGCCATACAGCCAGCCGTTGCCTTGAGGGCCTTGGTCGCCCTGTTCGCCCTGTTCCCCTCGCTCGCCTTGAGGGCCTTGGTCGCCCTGTTCTCCCTTTTCGCCCTGAGGGCCCTGCTCGCCCTGTTCGCCCTGTTCGCCCTGAGGGCCCTGTTCGCCCTTGATGGAGGCAAGCCAAGCCTCGTAGGTCAGCGGCTCCTCTCCCGTCTTGGCGCAGGATTCCACATAGAGGTCATAGACGGAGGAGATGGAGGGCTCTTCGGGCTCGTTCTGCCCGCCCGAAGTCTGTCCGCCGCCCGCCGTCTGCCCGCCGCCGAAGAGCGAACAGGCGCACGCGCTCACAGCAATGCCCGCAGCGAGAAGGGCCGCACAAAGGATCTGCATCAATTTTTTCATGATTTTTCCTCCTGAAATTCCGATTTATTCTACTGTACGCCGTCACTCGGCCATGTTCTGTTCTGTTTGAACCACTCCGTTTCCTTCAAAATTATGGAATTGTTGCTCCCCTTGACCTCGAGCCCGCCCGCAGTCGAAAGAACGGTGATATTGCCGTTCATGGAGGTATAGTTCCACGACGCTTTCGGCTTATATTCCACATCCGTTGCGAGCGAGGTGACATAGATCTCCTTCGTGTAGCGGGCAACGCGGTCGATCATCTCCTGCGTGGGGAAGATGGCGGCGGGGTCGGTGGAATATTCGGGCGCCCCCGCACAGCAGCAGATACAGACGATTTCGGGCGTGATCTCCTTCAACAAAATGTCGTTGCTCGACGTGCGGCTGCCGTGATGGCCGCCCTTGAAGAGCTTGCAGTGCGGAAGGTCGTTGGATGCCGCGAGGCTCTCTTCCCCCTCCTTTTCGAGATCTCCCGTAAAGAGGAAGTGATTTTCTCCCTGCGTCAGGAGCATGCAGACGGAGTAATTGTTCTCGTCCGAACTCGTCGTTTCGTAGAATTTCTGATAGAGAATGGTCATCTCGATCCCCTCGCCGAGGACATAGCTCTTCTTCGCGCCGTTCTCTTCCCTGACGCATTCGAGCGCGGTGTAGTGCTTTGCGCCCGCCTCGACTTCTCTGTCGCGGGCGGCCTCGTAATCCTTTGAGATCTGGGAATTTGTATTCTTGAGGGCGTAGTCGATGATCGTGCCGCAGGCAAAGTTTTCAAAGATGCCTGTTGACGATTTTGTACCGACAAAGGCGGCGATATGATCCTGATGGGCGTGGGTCGCGATGACGTATTCGAGCACGCCGTCCGTGCAGTATTGCTCGAGATAGGGCACGATCGCGGCGGCAGAACCCTGGCGGGAACCCGCGTCGATGAGCACTTCGGTGTTCCCCGTCTTGATGAGCGTACAGTCGCCCGCATACTTGTTGCCGAGCTCCAAAAAATGGATGGAAAGGTCGCCCGAGATGACCCCGCCGTCCCCGTGGCCGTTGCCGGTATCCCCTTCGTGGGAGCCGTTCTCCGTGCCGTTCCCCGTGCCATTCCCCGCGGGAGCTTCCTCTTTGTAGATGAAGAAATACCAATAGAGGCAAGCCGCGATCACGAGAACGAGGACGAACGCAATGACCGACAGGAGGATCCCGGGGCTCTTCTTTTTCTTTTTCGATGCCATACTTGTTTCCTTTTTTCGCCGTCAGGCGACGCCGAGCGCGGAGGCGATACTCACGACGGAATCGTCAATATTGTGCAAAAATTTGTTGAGCGCCGTCTGTGCGCCCCTGTCGATCACGCCCTCCTCCGTCGTGCGGAGGACCGCGACGATCATGTCGAAATTGTGGTAGATGATATCGCAATCAATGTCGATGGCCTGCATGATGGGGTCATTGTTCCCGTGCTGGAGGCGGTACATTTCCTTGATCTGCCCGTTCATTTCGGTGAACAGCCCGACGTCCCCGCTCTCGAAGAGCTTTTTCATTGTCTGGTTGAGCGCGTAGAGGGCTTCGATAAATTTCTGTAATTTCTGCGTCACAGCGTCACCCCGTTTCTCTGAAGGAGAATGCGCGCGGTTTCCACGCTGTCCACCCCCTCCTTGTTCTTGATGGGAGCGAACTCCCTCTCCCGCTCAACCTCGAAGGGCAGGCAGCTGTCCATGAGGCGGACCATGTCGAGAATGAGGGTTTCAAACTTATACCCGTTCTCACTATCGGGCTTCACAAATGCGCCGTTTTCGTCGATATGTGCGATTTTTTTCTTGACGACGTGCACGGGGATGCGTTCCCCCGCGATCTCTTCGAGCTTCTTTGCGGAGAGCAAATAGTTCAGAATGACGCCGAAGGAATAGCTCAAATTTCCGTCTTTCCCCCGCATGTTCGCCATCTCCTCGGTCAGTTCATAGTATTCGATGACGGAGGGTTTTTTGTCCTCGAGGCAGAGGACGCCGACCTTCTCGCGCGGCTGTGTCTTGCGGACGACCTTCGCGCCGCTGTTCATGCCGCTTGCAATGACGGCCCCCACAAAGACGGGATCGGCGCTCCGCTGCAACACGTTGTCCACGCCATAGACGTTGTACCATTCGAGATGCGGAAAATCTCTGTCCGCTCCCGCCCGCTTCATGGAGGAATACCAGCCGCCGTTGCCGTTGGGGGAGAGCGCGAGCCTGCCCTTTGCCTCCAAATAAAGTTTGCCCGTAAAGCTGACGCTCGGGGCCATGTCCTGTTCAAAGAAGCGAATGTGCGATGCGGGGTAGCCGAAATAGGCGTGTTTTTTCAAAAATTCGCGGGTTATAGCGTCGTTTTTGTCACTCGTCATGATGAGGAGCGGCACATACGCATGGCAGGCCGCGCACACGTCGAGCAGGTTTTTGATCTGCATCTCGAAGATATACAGGGGATGGGAGATGCCAATGTCATAGGCTCCCTTGGGGCCGTCCGAGCCGAGCCGCGTCCCCTGCCCGCCCGCGAGGAGAACGCAGGCGACTTTTTCCCCGCGGATCGCCTCTGCGCCGAGGGCGAAATACTCTGCCCGACGCGCCTCGATCTCGTTGAGGGAGAGCCCCGCAATGGGTTCCACCCTCCCCTTTCCGCTGAGATCCTCGGGGTGTTTCCAGAGCTCGAGCATCTCCCAATCAATATTTTCGATCTGCTTGACAAAATCGTTCTGCTCCGACGGCGTGAGCTCCTCAAATCCCTGTAAAATATGGGTCTGTCCCCTTTCGGCGAGCAAACTGCTCAGCTGTTTCATGTCAGTTCTCCTTTTCAACTAGCCATGCGCCTGCATGGAATTTTTCGCCACTTATAGCGAGTTTTTCTCCCATTTCGTACTTCAGATCGGTATAGCTTGCGAGGAGGCGGTATCCCTTTGCGCTGAGCTTTACTTCGCTCTCGTCGTCGAGGAAATGAACAATGACAAGCCTCTTTCCTTCATATTCCTTGACATACACCTGCCTTCCCTTGGGGTTGCGGTAGTATTCCACGTTGCAGTCGATCCTCTTGATATCGCCAAATCGAATGATATGTTTGATTTTTTCGTAAAAATCGAGGCCTCTTTGGATGAGTTTGAACTTCTCTTCCGAGAGTTTCAGAATGTCACCCGAGAGGCAAATTCTGCCCATCATGGCCGCGCAGAGCGAATAGATCGTGCGGCTGTCCCTCTCATCTCCCCTGAGGACCGCCCAGATCTGCTCCTGCCTTGCGGGAATGACGCGGGAAACGTTGGCCGCGACGAGCGGGATCTCGGGGCATTCGTGGGCGTCCGAGAAGGAACACATGGAAACCATCTGCATGCGCCTCGGCTCGATCCTGCTGCCGCCCGAGGAGCAGTTCTCGATGACGAGCGCGGGGATCTCCTCTTTGAGCTTTTCAAGCCACTCGAGGCTCGCCTCCGTCACCTGTCTGCCGCCCTCGCCGAGGGATGCGCCGTCCTCGCTGTCGCACCCCGTGCCGATATTGTCGTTATAATCTATCTTAATGTACTCAAAACCGCTCACCTTGAGCTGTTTTAGGAGCTTTTCCTGCAAAAACCGCTCCGCCTCTTCCGTTCTGAGGTCGAGAAAGCGGCGGTTCTTGCTCGTGAGCACATGGCCGTCACGATGGAGAAGCATGTCCTCCTGATAGAACGTCTTGCTGTCCCGCCCCGCGACTTCAAACTCATACCAGATGCCCGCTTTCATCCCCATGGACTTCGCCTTTTGGGAGATGACGGAAAGATCGGGAAAGATCTTGCGGTTGATATCCCAATCGCCGATGGCGTTACACCAGCCCCTGTCCTCGGGCTTGTACCAACCGCTGTCGATGACGAAATACTTCACCTGCGGAAGGGCCTTCAGCGCGTCCATCATCTCGAGCATGAGCTCCTGCGTCGGGTTCCCCCAAGTGGCGCAGTACTCGTTGTACATGACGGGCATTTCCTCCTCGCTTGCGGGAACGGAAAGAAGCCTTTCCTGCTCGTGCACAAGGGCGTTGCAGACGGCGGTGAGGTCCTTTTGCAGGGTGAAAAACGCCTTGCCGCTCTCAAAACTCTCCCCGGGGAGAATTTCCTTGCGCCAATGGGCGGATTCATAGTCCCCGAGGCCGCCCGAGAGCGCGCAGCTCTCCTTTTCCTCATAGAGCTCGATCTGCCACGAATAGGGAGCCTCGATCTGCACGCCGAGGCAGAATTTTTCGTCGCCGACCGCCGCAAAGGGATAGTACCCCCTGTTTGGCATGGAGCCGACCTGCCCGAATTTTT
The DNA here is from genome assembly GCA_947627125.1 of uncultured Clostridia bacterium. GTDB lineage: Bacteria > Bacillota > Clostridia > Christensenellales > Borkfalkiaceae > Gallimonas. The sequence goes on along the minus strand of CANQUY010000023.1, from coordinate 3,058 downwards.
CGACTTTGACGCCGTAGCGGGCCCAGCTCATGTCGAAGCCGAGGTCCGAAAACTTCTCCGTTTTGAGGCGGCATTCCCGCGACCATGCGCTCGTCATGCGGGAGAGGGAGAGCCCCATCGTGTTCCTGCAGCCCCCCTTCACGGAAGTGATGCCGCTGAGCGAAAAACTCGAGAGCATTTCGAGGGTGCGAATGGCGTCCGAATCGTTAAAATATCGCACATATGTCGTGAAAACGCCCGTTTCGGGGGCATAGTTCAGGACATGGGTGTATGTATTTTTGAATTCGTCCGTGAGGACCGTCGTCACGGAATTCCCCCTTCGCGTCTGCTTTTTGACCTTGAGAAGGGTGGAACTGCGGTTCCGCATAGTGACGCCGAGGGTATAGTCGATGAGGGCCTCGTCCCCCGTGAAAGCGACCTGCACAAGGCTGTCGAGGCAGAGCTTTTCGGGTTCCGCCTTGACATTTTTGGGATAGACGGCAAGGCCGATGACCGTTTTATTCTCGTGCCCCTCGACGGGCGTTTCAACATAGTATACGGCCGACTTGCCGAAGATGTATTTTTTAAAGAACATGATACCTCCGTTGCCCACCCCCTACCCCCCCCCTCCTCCTCGGGAGGGGGCGTGACTGCGTTCGGGCCCTCCCCAAGGAAGGGGCATGAGAGTGCGGCAGTACAATAAGGGCGGCAGATGTCCGCCGCCCCCGTGTTTGACGTTATCTTCTCGTCTTCCAGACGGCGTCCGACCACATGAGCTTTTCTTTGAAAGAATTGATCTCCGTGTTTTCGTCGATGAGGACGACCTCTACGCCCCACATGTTGCCGAGGTCCACCATCTGCTGTGCCGTGACGACGGAGGAAACGACGGTGTGGTGCGCGCCGCCCGCGTAGATCCATGCGGCGACCCCGTCCTTAAAGTTGGGCTGATACTGCCACATGAGCCCGCCGACGGGAAGGTTGGGCATCGGATGAGGATATTTGACGAGGGAAATTTTCTGCACAATGAGGCGCATTCTGTCCCCCATGTCGATCATGGAAACGGCAATCGCTTCGGGGGATTCGATTCCCTCAAAGACGAGGCGGGCGGGGTCGGACTTTCCGCCGATGGAGAGCGGGTGGACCTGAATTTCGGGCTTTGTGGAGGCAAACTGCGGGCTGACTTCGAGCATGTGTGCGCCGAGGCAGAGGCCGTCCACAAGGTCGTAGGTGTAGTCCTCCATGAGGCCCGTGCCCTTCTGTCCTGCCATGTACTGCATGGTGGCCCCGAGCGCAGCGATCTTCCAATCGCCCTCCGCGCCGAAGCCGTATCCCTTGCTCTGTAAATCTTGAATGGCGAGGCCGGGGAGCTGGTTCATATCGTGCAGGGCGCCGAAGTGGTCGACGATGCCGATATAGCCGCCCTTTTCCTTGCAGAGTTTTTCAATGGCGATCTCGTACTTGGCCTGTTCACGGACGACGTCGATACGGTCGGTCCCCATCGTGTACTTTTCGGCGTATTCGGCCATGAGAGCGTCCACTTCTTCCTCCGTGACCTCGTTGATGAAGTCCACAAGGTCGCCGACGGGATAGTAATCGACCTGCCAGCCGAGGTTGATATGGGCGTCCACCTTGTCGCCCTCGGTGACGGCGACGTCGCGCATGTTGTCTGAGAAGCGGGCGACCTTCACCGTCTTGGAGAACGCATAGCCCGCCGCCGTGACGCACCACGAGGCAAGTTCTTTGAGAGCCTCGGGATCCTTATAATACCCGACGATGACCTTGTTGTCCATGCGAAGGCGGGCGACGATATAGCCGAATTCCCTGTCGCCGTGGGCGGCCTGGTTCTCGTTCATGAAGTCCATATCGATGGTGTCGTAGGGAAGTTTCTCGTTGTACTGCGTTGCGAAGTGGCACATGGGCTTCTGAAGCATCTTGAGGCCCTTGATCCACATCTTTGCGGGCGAGAAGGTGTGGCACCACGTGATGATGCCGATGCAGTTCTCGTCGTTGTTGACCTTCTTCACGGCCTCGATGACCTCATCGGAGCTCTTGCAGGTGGTGAGATACTTCACCGTGACGGGAACGTGCTTGTTGACGTAATTTGCCATTTCTTTGGAGTGCTGTGCGACATGTGCGAGCACGTCGTCACCGTACAGAGTCTGCGACCCTGTGAGCCAATAAACTACTTTTTCTTTCATGATATTCATACCCCTTTATGGATTTTTATTTGAATTATTTTGCGCTCATGCTGAAACGAAGCATCCCGTTAGACGCACGGAGGCCTATGGCGGCGTCATGCTGAGAACGTGAGCACAACGCAGTCTATGATAGCCTTACTGAAGCATCTCGCCGCATATTTTATGGACTTTCGCCGCGAGATTCTTCGGGTCAAGTCCCGTCCTCTCGTCCTGCTCGCATTCTCAGAATGACGCGGCGCTACGCTCAGAATGAGCCCCCGTACTTCAACGGCCCCGTTCCAAATCACTGCGCGTGGCAGGGTCGCCCTGCCTAAGCGCACCCAATTTGCCGCATACCTGCGGCTTACTACCCCTGTGAAAAACGGAGTTGTCGGCCGCATAAGTCATTGTGGAAAACGCCGCTTAACCCCTCGTTGATTTCTTTTTGCCCTTAAAAAGAAATCAACGAATCTTACTTATCTTAATTTTTTCTGTCCGTAATAAGCATTCTTTCCGTGTTTGCGCTGATAGTGCTTTTCCATCATGAACCGATCTGCGCGGGAAACGTCGGGATTCAGCTGTTCGGTGATAAACGCCATCTTGGCGACTTCCTCAATGACCGTCGCATTGTAGACGGAATTATCCCCGTCCTTGCCGAATGCGAATACGCCGTGGCTCTTGATGAGCACGCCCGGCACCGCCATAGGATCCAGATCGTCCTCTCTGAATTTCTCGACAATGGCAAGGCCCGTATTCTTCTCGTACTCCCCCTCGATCTCCGCTTGGGTGAGGGAACGGGCGCAGGGAATGTCACCGTAGAAATAGTCGGCGTGGGTCGTGCCGTAGAAGGGAATGGAGCGGCCCGCCTGTGCCCATGCCGTCGCAAAGGTGGAATGGGTATG
>CANQUY010000022.1 GCA_947627125.1 uncultured Clostridia bacterium | reverse complement strand
GGGCGGGTCATGTCCTTGGACTTCGTATTTTCTCCGTTTCTCAGAATGACGCGGGTCGGGCCTCATTCTGAGCCCCGCAAGGGGCGAGAGAATCTCGCTCTAAGAACGGAGATTCGTAGGTTTACGAGATCCGCTCGCTACGCTCGGGATGAGGAGAGTGCGTCATGCGAGTGGCAGTGCGGCGTCATGCTGAGAAGAGGAGCACAACGCAGTCTGCGGCGGTTGTACCGAAGCATCTCGCCGCACTTTCTACGGCCCCCGCGAGATTCTTCGGGTCACGCTCCCGTACTCTCATCCCGCTCTGCTTCTCAGAATGACGCGGGGGCCTTGCTGCCCCTTGTAGGGGAAGTGCCCGAAGGGCGAAGGGGTTCCAAAACCCCTCAGTCACTGCGTGACAGCTCCCCTAAGAGGGGAGCCAAGGGGCGTCCACCTTCCAAGGAGAAGGCTACCATAAAAAAGGCTTGCCGGGAGGCAAGCCGTAAAGTTTATTTGACGATCCTTGAGCAGGCGACGGCCAGAGCTCCGGGGCCGATATGGCAGGAAACCGAGAGCGAGAGGGGGTCGATAAAGCAAAGCGGCACGTTCGGGAAGGCCTCTTTGATCTCCCCCGCAAAGATCTTTGCTTCGGTGTCGTCCGCCGTATAGGCGATGGAGAGCTGCATTTCTCCGCTTTCCACCAAGGATTTGAATCTCGTTTCAAAGTCACTGCGGATGGCGTTGATCATGACCTCTTTTGCCTTTTTCAGCGTGTTGACCTTTTTGAACGCGTCCAGCTTCTCTCCTTGGATCTGCAATACGGGCTTGATCCTGAGAATCGTGCCGATCAGGGCCGCCGCGGGGGTGATCCGTCCGCCCTTTTTCAGATATTTCAGCGTGTCGAGGGAGATATAGATACTGCTGTCAAACTTGGTTTTCAGCAGAATTTCCTTGATCTCGACCGCGCTCTTGCCCTGTTTTGCGAGCTCGATGGCGTCGTACACGCTCTGTTTTTGGGTGATGGAAATGCGCTGGTTATCGACCACCTGTACCTTTCCGCCGTACTCCTTTGAAAGGCTCTCCGCCGTGTGGCAGGATTCCGAAAGCCCGCTCGACATGGGGATGTGGACGATCTCGCCGCCCTCCTTTAAAAGTTTATCCCAAAGCTCCGTCACGCTGCCGACGGCGGGCTGGGAGGTGGAAACGTTGGCGTCGTTTTTGAGATGTTCATAAAACTGCGCCTGCGTGAGGTTGATATCCTCAAAAAACTCTTCACCGTCGATCAAAAAGGGCATCGGGATCACAGAAATTCCCAGTTTCTCTGCTTCCGCCTGCGTGATGCCGCTGTTTGAATCGGTGACGATCCTGACATTCGCCATAGATACTCTCCAATTTATTTATTTTGTGAACAGTTCACATTATATCTGAATCTCCCCGCAAAGTCAAGGATTTCTCCCATATTTCATGCCATTTTTTGTGAAAGGTTGACTTTGCCGTGAAGATGTGATAAAATTACAGCAAATGTATCGTATTTTGACAAGAAGAGAACTCAATCCTTCCGTCACAATGATCGAAGTGGAGGCTCCCCGCATTGCCCAAAAGGCCTTGGCGGGGCAATTTATCATTCTGCGCGTGGATGAAGCGGGGGAGCGCATTCCGCTCACCATTGCTTGGACAGACAGGGAGAGGGGCGCCGTTGCTGTTATCTTTCAGGTCGTCGGCGGGACGACGATGGCGCTCAATGAAAAGCGTGCGGGGGACTTTCTCGCCGATTTCGTCGGCCCTCTCGGGAACCCGACCGAGGTCGGAAACGTGAAGCGTGCGGTCGTCGTCGGCGGCGGCGTCGGCTGTGCCGTTGCTCTTCCCGTGGCGCGGCGGCTCAGGGAATCGGGTGCAAAGGTGACCTCCGTCATCGGCTTCCGCAGCAGGGAATTTGTCATTCTGGAGGAGGAATTCAGGGCCTGTTCGGACGAGGCGATCGTCACGACGGACGACGGCAGCTATGGAATACAGGGCAACGTGTGCGTTCCCCTGCGGAGGCTTGCGGAAGAGGAGCAGATTGACGCCGTGTATACGAGCGGGCCCCTTGTCATGATGAAATTTGTCGCTGAGGCGACGAAGCCGTTCAACATCCGAACGATCGCGAGCATGAATCCCATCATGATCGACGGGACGGGCATGTGCGGCTGCTGCCGTGTGACCGTGGGCGGGGAGATGAAATTTGCCTGCGTGGACGGGCCCGATTTCGATGCCCATCTCATTGATTTCGACGAGGCGATCAGCCGCAACCGCTCCTATCTTGCCTTTGAGGCGGGGGAACGGGAAAAGCACTGCAATCTGTTCAAAAAGGAGGGGAAATAATGTACAACAAGCGGGAAACAAAGTACCCCATGCCCGTGCAGGATCCCCTCGTGCGGAATCAAAATTTTAAGGAAGTTGCGCTCGGCTACGACGGAGAAACGGCAAAACTCGAGGCGCAACGCTGTCTTAACTGCAAAAACCGCCCCTGTATGGGGGGCTGCCCTGTGTCGGTCCGCATACCCGAGTTTATTTTGAAGATCGCGGAGGGGGACTTCGATGAGGCATATCGTATCATCTCGGAGAGTTCCTCTCTTCCCGCCGTCTGCGGAAGGGTCTGTCCGCAGGAGAGGCAGTGCGAGGGGGCCTGTATCCGCGGGATCAAGGGGGAACCCGTCGCCATCGGCGGGCTGGAACGGTTTGCGGCGGACTATCATTTCGCGCATGCAAACTCTGTCGGGCGGCCTCTTTCCAACGGTCACAGCGTCGCCGTCGTCGGTTCTGGCCCCGCGGGGCTTTCCTGCGCGGGAGAACTCGCCGGAATGGGCTATGAAGTGACGGTATTTGAAGCGCTCCACGTTGCGGGCGGCGTTCTGAGCTACGGCATACCCGAATTTCGCCTTCCCAAGGAGATCGTCCGCCGCGAGGTGGAAAATTTGAAGGATCTCGGCGTAAAGATCGAAACGGACAGCGTCATCGGGCGGCTCTATTCCGTGGAGGAACTCAAGACGGAACTCGGCTTCGAGGCGGTCTTTCTCGGCACGGGGGCGGGACTTCCCCGCTTCATGGGCATCAAGGGAGAGAACGCCAAGGGCGTCTTTTCCGCCAACGAATATTTGACCCGCGCCAACCTCATGATGGCGTATGAAGAGGACAGCAGGACGCCCATTTTCCGCGGCAGACGGACGGCGGTCGTGGGCGGGGGAAACGTCGCCATGGACGCCGCGAGAACGGCAAAACGGCTCGGTGCAGAGCGCGTCTTTATCGTCTATCGCAGGGGAATGGAGGAGCTTCCCGCCCGAAAGGAGGAAGTTCGTCACGCCGTGGAGGAGGGGATCGAACTGAAGCTCCTCACAAATCCCGTGGAGGTTCTGACGGATGCGGAGAAAAACGCCGTCGGGCTCAAATGCGTGGAGATGGAGCTCGGTTCGCCCGATGCAGACGGCAGAAGGCGTCCCGTCGTGAAGGAGGGCAGCGAATTCACCATGGACGTTGACTGCATCATCATGGCGCTCGGCACCTCTCCGAATCCGCTCCTCAGACAGACCTCCGAGGGACTTGCGACCTCCAAAAACGGGGGGATCCTGACCGATGAAAACGGGATGACTTCGCTCGACGGCGTATTTGCGGGAGGGGATGCCGTAACGGGCTCGGCGACCGTCATTCTCGCCATGGGGGCGGGGAAAAAGGCAGCAAGGGCGATCGATCGCTACATTTCCCGTTCATTCTCTTGACGGTGAAGGCTTCCGCGCCTCCCGTCCCTTTCCGCTTCTAAATAAACCTTTCGATTCATACAGTATTGTATGAATTTTTTTTATCGCCATCGGGTCGCCATGGGATTTTTGGCGATATTTCTCGCCGTTGCTCTCACGTTCGGCGTCTGCTTTTTTGCGCTTGCGAGGACTGCCGCTCAGACAAGCCGTCTTGTCGTCGTCATCGATGCGGGGCACGGAGGCGTGGACGGCGGCGTCGTCGGGATAGAAACGGGCAAGAAGGAGAGCGATATCAACCTCTCCCTCGCGAGGATCCTGCAGGCAGATTTTGAGGAAGCGGGGTTTTACGTCATCCAGACCCGTCCCACGGAGGCGGGGCTATACGGCACGGCGACGAGCGGATACAAGAAACGGGACATGAAAAAACGGGCGGAAGTTATCAATGAAAGCGTGCCCGCTCTCGTCATCTCCGTGCATCAGAATTTCTTTTCCATGCGCTCGAGGAGGGGCGCACAGGTCTTTTTCCGCGAGGATTCCGCCCCTTCCCGCAGCCTTGCAACGCACATTCAGACGTCCCTCAACGCCATGCCCGAGTGCGTGAAACAGTCCAATGCGCTCAAGGGGGACTATTACGTCCTGAATTGCAGCGATTATCCGTCCGTCATCGTCGAATGCGGGTTTCTGTCCAACGCCGAGGATGAGAAATTGCTCGTCACGGAGGAATATCAAAGGAAAATCGCGGCGGCGATCCTCAAAGGTTCGCTCGCATTTCTTACAGCCGAAACCGCTTAACATTTGACAAATCGTCGCCATCGTGCTATAATACGCCCGTTATGGCGTACTGCAACAGAAAGACATATGAATTGAGATATTCCGATTTTGATTTCAAGGACGAGCTCACGCCCACTTCCCTCTTGGCCCTTGTGCAGGAATCCGCCTGCGCGAGTGCGGATGAGCTCGGCTTCGGCTATGACGATCTCCGTCCGCTCGGCTACGGCTTTTTGGTGGTGAGCACCTACTGTAAGCTCCGCCGTCCCGTGACGCTGGGAGAACATATCACGGTGGAAACTTGGCCGCTTCCGCCCCGCCATGTCATCTTTGAAAGGGACTATCGCGTCCTCTCGGGCGAGGAGGAGGTCGCCGCGCTCGCATCACGCTGGTGCCTCGTCGATATGTCGAATTTTTCCCTGCTCCTGCCCGATAAAATGGGGGAAGTTCACACGAATTGCCCCTATCACAACGAAAAATCGGTTGAAGTTCCAAATTGGAAGATCCAAAAGATTGCAGACGGCAGGGAAATTTACCGCATGCGGGTGAACGTTTCCCATTGCGACCACTATCTCCATGCCAACAACACCCGCTATCTCGACTTCTTCATCGACTGCTTCTCGATGGAGGAGTTGAAACATAGGCGCATTTCTTCCTTTCAGGTCGTCTATTCCAAGCAGGCGAAGGAGGGGAGGGAGCTCTCACTTCTTCGGCAGGACTTTGAGGGATATTCCGTCTGCGAGGCATGGTCGGAGGGGGAACTCTTGACGCAGTTCCGCATCGATTGGGAGGAGCGCCATGAGAGCCGATAAGCCCGCAATTCTGAAATATGTGAACTTTTGGAAAAAAATGTTTGTCATCTTCAGCTGTCTTGCGCTCCCCGCTTTCATGATCTGTCTTATCTTCGCCGTTGTGGGATATGTCGGATTTTGGATCGTGTCGCCGATCATCCTCGTCGTCTACCTCGTGATCTACGGCTTTTATGCGCTCCGTCTTTCGATGGGGACCGCGATCGGCTTTGAAACGACGGATAAGGTCGTGTACGTCAAGACAAAGCGCAGGACGTATACCTATGACGTGAAGAGCGGCTGTAAACAGGTAAAAGTTCTGAAGCGGAAATTTGTATGCACCTTTGAAACGATGGACTCCAGGGATACGTTCACGTTTTTGAGAAAGGTCATGTTTGCAAAATCGTACGAGGAACAGTTCACGGAAGAGGAGATCGCATCGTTCTATCCACAGATCGATGGAACAGAAATGGACTGAACCATGGCGCCGCGGCGTCATTTTTTGAATTTTTTAGTTTTGCATAGTACTATGTCAGACATAATACATAATAAAATCGTAATATATTGAACAAATGCAAACGCGGGAATTCGCGTTTCCGCTTTGCTTGACGGAAGCAATTTCCTATGCTATAATATTAGGGAAATAATACGGAGGATGGGGCGATGCTTCGTGATCTGCTCTATGAGGAGAGCGCTGCGAGTATCCGCGCAGAGGCGGAGGGAAAATTTTATACTTTCTTTTTGGTTCTGGCGGTCGTATGTTTTGCCGCTGCGGGGATCGTGGCCTTTTTTGCGACGTCCTTCATCCAGGGGATCGCGACGGACGACGAGCTCAACACGTTCGGCAAGGTATTCAATATCGGCTTTTTGGTCTTTCTCGTGGTCGCTTTTTTGGGTTGCGGGATCGCTTTTTGGTTCATACGGAAACGGTTCAACGTCAGCTATGATTACACGTTCGTTGAGGACGAACTCCGCGTCACAAAGGTCTTTAACGGAAGGTCGAGAAAGCCTTTTACGACGATTTCCGCCGATTCCATTCTGAAGATCGGTTGGTGCGAAAAACCTTCCTATCAGAATGTGCTGAGAGGGCTGCAGAGCAAGCCGAAACTTTTAACTCCCAACAAGACGCCCGCGGATGAGAAGGATTTTATCTATGTGCTCGTCGGCGGTTCCCTCGGAAAGACGCTCTATGTGCTCGAATGCAGGCAGATTTTGATGGAATATCTCGTGCAAAGCGCGGGGATAGATAAACTGGAACGAGAATGATCTACTTCGACAATGCCGCGACCACCCGTCCCGACGGCGGGGCGCTTCAAAGAGCGGCGGAATTCATCACCGAGCTTTATTATAATCCCTCCGCCCGTTACGGCGGGGGTTTTGCCGTTTCAAAATCGCTCTCTTTCATGCGCGAGAGTCTTTTGAAATACTTGGGAGCCGCGGGGCGATATGACCTCATCTTCACCTCCTGCGGCACCGAGGCGGACAATCAAGCGATTTTCTCGTGCGGAAAGCGGGGGAACGTCGTCACGACGGCGGGGGAGCATGCGGCGGTGTTTTCAGCATGCAGCGAACTCAAGAACCGCGGCGTCGAACCCCGCTTTGCACCCGTGGAGCGGGACGGAAGCGTAAAAATCGAGAATGTTCTCTCCCTCGTGGACGACAAGACGAGCCTCGTTTCCGTCGTCCATGTCAACAATGAAACGGGCGCGATCAACGATATCGCAGCGATCGCAAGGGCCGTCAAGGAGAAAAATCCGCGCACGGTATTCCACAGCGACGGCGTTCAAGCGTTCGGGAAAGTGCAGTTTCTCCTTCCGCAGGAGGTTGACCTGTATGCGGTCAGCGCACACAAGATCGGGGGGCTCAAGGGCACGGGCGCGCTCTTTAAACGGAAAAATCTCCCCTTAAGTCCCCATATCTATGGCGGGGGGCAAGAAAACGGCCTCAGGAGCGGTACCGAGAATACCTTTGGGATCGCCGCCTTCGCCTATGCGGCGGAGGAAAAATTCAAATCGCTCAGGGAAGATTCCCTGCGGCTCAGGGCCTATCGGGAAAAGCTGTTTGCGGGGCTCGATCCCTCCGTTTTCACCCGACTTTCCCCCGAAAACGGCTCGCCGTATATCCTGACGGTTTCTGCCGCCGCCATGCGGGGGGAAGTGCTGCAGCGCATGCTCTGGGACAGGGGGCTCTGCGTCGGGACGGGCAGCGCATGTTCCTCCAAAAACCGCTTCAGCCGCGTCATGACGGCCTGCGGCTACAGAGAGGACGTGCTCGACGGCGTCCTCAGAATGAGTTTTTCGCCCGCAACGACGGAGGAAGAGATCGATATCGCCGTCGGGATCTTAAATTCAACCGTGAAAGAATATCAAAGGAACACACATTAAATGGAAAAAGTTGTCATCATCCGCTATGCGGAAATTCATCTGAAGGGAAAAAACCGCGGCTACTTCGAGCGGGTCTTTTCCAACAATCTCGAAAAGGCCTTACGGGGGATCCGCCATGAGATCCATCGCACAAGCGGCCGCTATCTTGTAGCGAATTTCGAGGAAGAAATGATCGGGGAGATCATGCGGCGCATTGCAAATGTGTTCGGCGTACACTCCTATTCCGTCGGGCTCCTGACGGGGAACGACGAGGACAGCATCTTTGAAGCCGCACGGCTCGTCGCACCGAAAGCGGGCACGTTCAAAGTGGTGACGCACCGCGGCGATAAGCATTATCCGCTCACGTCCATGGAGATCAGCTCCCGCATCGGCGGCAGGCTCCTCGGCGCAAATCCGACGCTGAAGGTTGACGTCCATGAGCCGCAGCACACCGTCTATATCGACATTCGCGAGAGCGGAAGGGCGCTTGTATTCGGCGCTTTCATCGACGGGCTGCACGGCATGCCCGTTTCCACGGCGGGGAAGGGGCTCCTTCTCATCTCGGGCGGGATCGATTCCCCCGTCGCGGGCTACATGATGGCAAAGCGGGGCATGACAGTCGAAATGCTCCACTTCCACAGCTATCCGTATACGAACGAGGCGGCCAAGGAAAAGGTGGTATCGCTTGCAAAGATCCTTTCCGATTACACGCTCGTCACAAGGCTGACGACGGTCAGCGTCACGCACATCCAAGAGGAAATCCACAGAAAATGTGCCGCCGAGCTCAACGTGACCCTTTTGAGGCGGTTTATGTTCCGCATTGCCGAGCGGATCGCATATCGGGAGGGGGCGGGCTGCCTCGTCACGGGAGAGAGCCTCGGGCAGGTCGCAAGCCAGACGTTGGAGGGGCTGACCTCCTCGAACGCCGTCGTAAAACTTCCCGTCCTTCGTCCGCTCATCGGGTTCGACAAGGAGGACATCATCGAAGTTGCAAAAAAAATCGGTACGTTTGAAACCTCGACGCTGCCGTACGAGGACTGCTGTACCGTATTTTTGCCCGATTTCCCCGCGATCAGGCCGAAGCTCTCCTTCATCGAAGCGGAGGAGAGGAAGCTCGACGTTGACGCTCTCGTCGAGGAGGCCCTTGCAACAAGGGAGATCATCAAATTTTAATCGTTCCACCATTCTTCCGGAAGAGAATTGCTTTTTTCGATATGGACGAGGGGGAGATAGACCGTTTCTCCCTCGATATTTTTATATACGGGGGTCACGCTGTAGCGGTAGCTTTCCCCGGGAGTGACGGAACTATCGCTGATGCATTTTTGATATTTTCCGCTGTAAATTGTCGTTTCAATGCCTCGATTTTCTCTTTTTACGACGTAATCATAGTACTCTGTCTGACATAGTACTATGCTAACAGTCCCATGATTGACCGAAATCGTCGGCATTTCGATCTTCGGGGAGGAATATTTCGTACTCATCTCTTTGGGCGCCGCGCTCTTTTTGAAGAGCTCCTTTCTGTCCGTCAAGAAAGGGGAATTGGGGTCGGAGAGCAAAATTCTGTGGTTTACGTTGTATTCCTGCATGTCGATCGGGAGCTCCTCTACGCCGTCGCAGGCGGGAAAGTCGGCGGGGCTATGGGTCCTATAGAGCTCTTTCATAAATTCAAGGACGAGATTTGCGGGGAGCCCGCCGCCCGTGAACGAAATCTCCGTGTTGTCCCTGTTGCCGAGCCAGACGGCGACGGTATCTTCTGAGGTATAGGCGATCGTGTAGGCGTCCGTGTTTCCCGTTTTTCCCTCCGCCGTTCCCGTCTTGGCGCAGACGTCAAAGGGGAGATTTTTGAGTTTTTTCGCCGTGCCATCCTTGACGGCGGTTTTGAGCATGTCGCTCACGAGATAGCTCGTTTCCTCCGAGAACACGCGGGAGCTTCTCGGCACATATTGATAGATGATCTTTCCCTTGCTGTTTTCGATGCGGGAGATGACCTTCGACGGCGCGAAAGTCCCTTGGTTCGCAAGAACGGCATATCCGTCCGCCAAAGCGGTGAGGGTGAATCCCTCCTTCATTCCCCCGAGGGCGAGCGCGAGGGAGTAGTCGCTCCCGTCGATGTGTAAATTCATCTTGTCGAGATAGGCGGCCGCTCTCTCACAGCCTATCGTGTTGAGAATTTTGACGGCGGGAATGTTGACGCTGTGCGAGAGGGCATATCTTGCGCTCATGTACTGCCCGCTTGCACCGCCCGCGTCGTCGGGGCAATAGCCCGAAAAGTCTGTCTTTTGATCCAAAATGGGCGTCGCGGGGCAGATGAAATCCTCTTCGATCGCGGGTCCGTAGACGAGGAGCGGTTTCAACGTCGAGGCGGGGAGCCGTTTGAGGACGCCGCATGTCGAATAGAATGCCTTGATCCCGTTCGTCCGATTGTCGCGGATGAGCGCACAGACGTCCGAATCTACCTCCGTCTGTTCCAATTTGGCCTGCAGATCTCTGTTGAAAAATGTGTAGACGCGGAGGGAGTTCATATCTCCCGTATCCGCCTCGGGAAAGATCTCCGAGAGTTCGTCAAAGACGAGGGCGAGGTAGCTGTCGCTCTTGCCCGTTGCGGCGGGAAGGTCGGGAAGGGGCTCTTTTTCTGCCTCTGAATAGCCCGTTTCATCCAAAAATCCCTGTTCTTTCATGAGTTTGAGCACAAAGTTGCGGCGGGAGAGGCAGGCCTCTGCGTTGCGGAAGGGGGAGTAGCGGTTGGGAGATTTGACGAGCGCCGCGAGCATGGCGCTCTCTGCGGGGGAGAGGTTTTCCGCCTCCTTGCCGAAGTAAAAATCGGACGCCGCGGCGATGCCGAATACGTCGTGGCCGAAATAGATGGAGTTGAGATAGAGCTCGATGATCTCGTCCTTCGTATACTTTTTTTCGAGCTGCCGCGTCAATTTTACCTCTTTCAGCTTGCGGCCGATCGTTTTTTCGCTCGAAAGATGGGTGTTCTTGATGAGCTGTTGGGAGATGGTCGATGCGCCCTCGCGGAAGGAAAACGTCTTGAGATTTTTGAGAAGCGCACCGCCGATACGCCTGTAGTCGAGCCCGTGATGGGTATAAAAGCGTTTATCTTCGACGGCGACAAAGGCCTTGGGGACGTAGGCGGGCAGGGCGTCCAAAGAAACGCTCTTCCGTTTTGCAGATTCGATCTGTTCCCCGTCCCCGTCATAGACGCGCACGCATGCGGCGGAGAGCTGTAATTTATCGCTGTCGAGCCTGAGGCCGAATGTCACGCCGAAATAATAGAATAATCCCGCGAGCAGCAGAGCTGCAATGACCCCAAGCGGGATAAAGATCGCAAGGAAAACTTTTTTCATCTGTGACAGTATGTGTCAAGGCAAAAAAAATAAGCGTTGCGGACGTGCGATTTCTGTGCTATAATGGGAGCGTATCACGGCCGCATGCGGCGAGAGGAGATTTCATGAAAAGAGTGAAGATCACAGTCATGAGAATGACTTGCTATCCCGATTTGAGTGAACTGTACGAAAATCCCATTCCGCACCCCTGCGACATGCGGGTGGGGCAGGTCTTTTATGCGGACGGGCCGAACAAGCCCGCGGGGCTCTGCGACAGCGCGTGGGAGACCCTTTCCCCGTTCGTTACGGAGCTTTTAAAGGGAGGAGGGGATTTTTACGGCGGCTGGATGAAGAACAGAAGATCCGCCATGCTCTCGTGCAACGACGGATTCCGCCCCGTCAGTTTCTATTTGGAAGGAGCGGACGAAGAGGCGGATCGGGGCAATTTTTGTGATTTTCCCCTGAAAGATGATTGAAAAAGCCGTTGAATTATGTTATAATATCTCTGTATGAAAACTTTACAGGAAATTGTCGATAAGAGCCGCAGGATCGTCTTTTTCGGCGGGGCGGGTGTGTCTACGGAGAGCGGGATCCCCGATTTTCGCTCCGAGGACGGGCTCTACCGTCAAAAATACACCGTTTCTCCCGAAACAATGCTCTCGCACGATTGGTTCTTCTCGCATACGGAGGAATTTTTCAAATTCTACCGCGACAAGATGCTGCCCCTTTGGGCGGAGCCGAACGCCGCGCATAAAAAACTCGCCGAACTCGAAAAGAGCGGGAAACTTCTCGCCGTCGTCACACAGAACATTGACGGGCTCCATCAAAAGGCAGGGAGCAAAAATGTCTTTGAACTGCACGGCACCGTGCATAAAAACACCTGCCTGAAGTGCAAAAAGACCTATTCTGCGGAACAGATCGCCGCGATGAAAGGGGTCCCGCACTGCGATTGCGGCGGGCTCATCAAACCCGATGTCGTATTGTACGGCGAGCCTCTCGATGAGGACACCGTTCAGGGAGCGGTCCGCGCCATTGCCGCGGCAGATACGCTCATCGTCGCGGGGACGTCCCTCACCGTCTACCCTGCGGCGGGGTTTGTGAGCTTTTTCCGCGGGAACGATCTCGTCCTCATCAACCGCGATCCCACCCCGCTCGACAGTCAGTGCGACCTCGTTCTGCACGGCAAGGTCGGAGAAATTTTATCGGAAATCAAGGTATGAAATATCACATCGTCACATACGGCTGCCAGATGAATCTGCACGAATCGGAGAAGATCGCCGGCATTCTCAGGGAAAAGGGCTACACCGAGGAAGCGGACATTGACGACGCCGATATCATCGTATTCAACACCTGCTGTATCCGCGAAAATGCCGAAAATCACGCGTTCGGCAATATCGGCGCGCTCAAAAAGCACAAGCGGGAGAAAAAGGACCTCATCATCGCCGTCGGCGGGTGCATGGCGCAGGAGAAGGGCAAAGCGGAGCTCATACGGCAGAAATTTCCCTTCGTCGATATTCTCTTCGGCACGCACAATTTGAACGAACTCGGCGACCTCATCGATAAAAAGAGGGCGCAGAAGAAGCGGGTCTTTTCTCTCAAAGAAGAACGGGGGGAAACGGAGGACAACATAACGCCCGTCCGCACGGGCTACCCCGGGGCATGGGTCAATATCATGTACGGCTGCAACAATTTCTGCTCCTACTGTATCGTGCCCTATGTGCGTGGCAGGGAGCGTTCGCGGAATGCGGATGACGTCGTGCGGGAAGTCGAAGCGCTTTCAAAGGAGGGCTATAAGGAGATCACCCTCCTCGGGCAGAACGTCAATTCCTACCGCGGCGGGGACGGAACCACTTTCCCCGAACTTCTCGACAGGTGCGCGGGCGTCGAGGGGGATTTCCGCCTCCGCTTCATGACTTCCCATCCCAAGGACTTTTCCGCAGAGCTTGTGGAAGTCATCAAAAAGCACAAAAAGATCTGCAATTCCATCCATTTGCCCGTGCAATCGGGTTCAAACCGCATCTTGAGCCTCATGAACAGGCATTACACGCGCGAAAAATACCTCGAGGAGATTGCGCTTCTTCGTCGGGAGATCCCCGACTGCGCCGTGACGACGGATATCATCGTCGGCTTTCCCACCGAAACGGAGGAGGAATTCCAAGAAACGCTCTCCCTCGTGAAGGAGGCGGGATTTGCCTCGGCGTTCATGTTCATCTACTCGCCTCGCACGGGGACCAAGGCCGCCGCGATGGAGGGGCAGATCCCCGAGGAGATCGCAAAGGACAGGCTCTCCCGCCTCATCGAGGCCGTCAATGAACAGACGCGACAAATCAGCGCAGGCTATGTCGGTAAGAGCTGTGAAATTCTCTGCGAAGGATACGACGAGAGGAAAAAGCTGTATCTCGGCAGGGATGAATACGGCAGAATGGGATATTTTGAGGGAGAAAAGTGCCTGATCGGGAAATTTGTGACGCTTCAGGTCGAGCGCGCGAACGGCATTTCTCTTTACGGAAGCATTGTAAAATAACGGAGGAAAAAATATGGCGCTTTCACCGATGATGGTACATTGGCAACAGGTCAAAAACGCGCATCCGGATTGCATGATCTTCTATCGTCTGGGCGATTTTTACGAACTGTTCTTTGAGGACGCCGAAAAGGGGAGCAAGATCCTCGATCTGACCCTCACGGGCCGCGATTGCGGGCTCAAAGAGAGGGCGCCGATGTGCGGCGTTCCCTATCATGCCGTGGACGCCTACATTCAGAAACTTGTGGAAGCGGGGGAGAAGGTGGCGATCGTCGAACAGCTTTCCGACCCGAAAGCGGGCAGGGGCATGGTGGACCGCGACATTATCCGTATCGTCACGGCGGGCACTGTGACGGAGGAGAGCCTTCTCGACGAAAAAAAGAACAATTACATAGCCTGCGCCTATAAAAAGAATGAGAAATACGCCCTCGCATGGGCGGATATCACGACGGGGGAACTGTGCTGCGGCGAATTTCCGAATGCCGAAAAGTGTTTCTCCGTTTTGATAAATCTCTCCGTTGCCGAGATCATCAGCAACGACGATTTCCTCTTGGAAACGAAGGACAGCGCAGAAGTGACGCGGGGAATGCTTCCGCCGATCTCCTGTTATCTGCCCTATGCCTTTCATCTTGCAAGCGCCGAAAAGGCTTTGAGGGAGCAATTTTCGGTGGCGTCGATGGATGCGCTCGGCCTTGTCGGACGGGAAGAGGCGACGATCGCGGCGGGTGCGCTCATCTCCTATCTGCTTGAAACGCAGAAGCATGCCCTCAAGAATATCAATCAACTTCACTTTGCCGATTCCTCGGACTATATGACGCTCGACGCTACCGCCCTGAGAAATCTTGAGATCTTAAAGAACAACGGTGACGGGAAGAAGTTCGGCTCCCTGCTCTGGCTCCTCGACAGGACCAAGACGGGCATGGGCGCGCGGAAACTCTCTTCCATTCTGTTGAATCCCCTCAAGAACATTGCGCGGATCAACCAGAGGCTGGACGCGGTGGAGGAGCTCTTTCAGGCGGGCGTCGTCAGAATGGGGCTCTCCGATATGCTCGGCGGCATGCGGGACGTCGAGCGCCTCACGGGGCGCATCTCCAACGGCAATTTGCAGCCGAAGGACTGTATCGCGCTCTCCTGTTCCCTTGCGGTCGTTCCGAATATCAAATTCCAGCTCAGCGGTTTCGGTTCCGCGCTCCTTTCCTCCATTGCGGCGCGGCTTGCGGATACGCGGGAGATGTGCGCCCTGATCGACAGCGCGATCGACCCGAATGCGACGACGCTGAAGGAGGGGAGCTATATCAGGGCGGGCTACAACGAACAGCTCGACGCTCTCCGCGACGTCAAGACGAGGAGCAAGGCGCTTCTCGCAGAGCTTGAGGCGCGGGAGCGGGAAAGGACGGGGATAAGGACGTTAAAGGTCGGCTATAACCGCGTGTTCGGATATTATATCGAAGTCAGCAACAGCTTCAAAGACCGCGTGCCCTATTCCTACACGAGAAAACAGACGGTCGCGAACGGCGAACGGTACATCAGCGAAGAGCTCAAGGAGCTCGAAACAAAGATCTTGGGGAGCGACGACCAATCCCAGCGGCTCGAAGAGCACCTTTACAACGAACTCCTCGAGATCCTTGCAAAAAATATCGTCATCTTTCAGAAGATCGCAGAGGCGATTGCCGAACTCGACGTCCTCGTTTCCTTTGCGACGATTGCAAAAGAGAACAAATATACCCGTCCGCAGATCACGGAGGGCGGCGCGCTCGAGATAGAGGAGGGGCGTCATCCCGTCGTTGAGGCGATCTCGAAGGAGCGTTTCGTCCCCAACAACTGCCTTCTCGACAACGGCGAGAACCGCACGATGATCCTGACGGGGCCCAATATGGCCGGTAAGAGTACCTACCTCAGGCAGACCGCCCTCATCGTATTTATGGCGCAGACGGGGTGTTTCGTTCCCGCCAAGCGGGCCGTCGTGCCGCTCACAGACAGGATCTTTACGCGGATCGGCGCGAGCGATAACCTCATTCTGGACCGCAGCACTTTCATGGTGGAGATGACGGAGGTCGCCAATATTTTGAGAAATGCGACGGAGAAGAGCCTCCTCATTCTCGACGAAGTGGGGCGGGGAACGAGCACGTTCGACGGGCTCTCCATTGCGTGGGCGGTCATTGAATATCTGACGCAGAACGTCCGCGCCAAGACGCTCTTTGCGACGCACTATCACGAACTCACTGAGCTCGAGGGCAAGCTCGAGGGAGTCAAGAACTATAAGATCAGTGTGCGGGAGATCGCGGGCAGTATCGTATTTTTGAGAAAGATCGTGCGCGGCGGGGCGTCCCGCTCCTTCGGCGTGGAAGTTGCCGCGCTCGCAGGTGTTCCCGAAGCAGTGACTTCGCGTGCAAAGGCGATCTTAAAGACGCTTGAAAGAAAGGACAAGGCGCGAGAGGAGGTCCCCGCCGAGGAAACGGATGAGGAAGAAACGTTAAATCTGAGGGAAGAACTCAACGGCCTCGATGTCGATCTCATCACGCCCATGCAGGCGCTTGCGCTCATTTCCGAGTGGAAGGAGAAATTGAAATGATCAATATATTATCCCCCGACGTCTATAACCGTATCGCGGCGGGCGAAGTCGTTGACCGTCCCTATTCCGTCGTCAAGGAGCTCGTTGAAAACTCCATCGACGCGGGTGCGACCGAGATCCGTATCGAAATCGAGGGGGGCGGCAAGCAGAAGATCCGCATTTCCGATAACGGCTGCGGCATTTCGGAAGAGGACCTTCCCAGGGCCTATCATCCCCATGCAACGAGCAAGCTATTGGACGCAGAGGACCTCTTCACCGTTTCCACGCTCGGATTCCGCGGCGAGGCGATCGCGTCCATTGCGTCCGTTTCCAAGATGAATATCGTTTCCGATGCGGGCGCGGGGGCACATTCTCTCGCCTGCGAAGGTGGCGTTTTGGGAAAAGTTCTTCCCTCGGCGGGTGCAAGGGGCACGGAGATCACTGTTTGCGACCTCTTCTACAACACGCCTGCCCGCCTCAAGTTTTTGAAATCGGACAGTCAGGAGGAAACGGATGTCACCAACATGATCGCCCGCTTCATTCTCTCCCGTCCCGAGATATCTTTTACCTACACGGCAAACGGAAAACTCAAGTACCGCTCCCTCGGCGAGGGGCTTCCGTCCGCCATTGCGGTCGTCTACGGAGCTTCCACGCTCGATCATTGCCTCGAGATCTCCGCCGATAAGCACGGGATCCTTCTCCACGGCTTCATCGGGGACAGAAATTTCTCCAAGCCGAACAGGACGTACCAGAGCCTCTTTGTGAACGGCCGCTATGTCGTGAACCAGACGGTCGGCTCTGCCGTCACGAATGCCTATGCGGCCTATCTCATGAAGCGTCAATATCCGTTTTATGTGCTCTTTTTGGATCTGCCCAAGGAGATCGTGGACGTCAACGTTCACCCCAACAAGGCCGACGTCCGCTTTCAGGACAATCAAATTATCTACGGCAGCGTGTATTCCGTCCTGTCCTCCGTGCTCGACGGCAATTCGAGGGCGGTGGAGTATCTTGTCGGCTATCAGGAGAGCGGGGAAGAAAGGACGGCCGAGAAACCGCTCCCCGAGATGCCCGCTGCGCCCGTTTCAGAAAAGACAATGACCTATGAAGAGGCAAAAAAGGAGCTGCAGTTCGATATTTCTCCCTTAAAGAACGGCCCCTCGGAGCCGCGGTTCTATACGCCCGACCCCGTGGAATACGCCGTTCACGCGCC
>CANQUY010000021.1 GCA_947627125.1 uncultured Clostridia bacterium | reverse complement strand
CGGGGAGACTGCGCGAGTTCCACCAATTCGGTGCGGAGCTGTACGGCTCTCCCTCTCCCGCGGCGGATGCGGAGGCCATTGCCTTTGCCTATCGGTTTTTGCGGGAAATCGGCGTCACCACGGCGGTGCGGCTCCACATCAACTCCATCGGCTGTCCCGCCTGCCGTGCAAAATATCAGGAGGCCTTGAGGGAGTATTTCAGACCAAATCTTGCAGATATGTGCGAGGATTGCAGGAGCCGTTTCGACAAAAACCCCATGCGCATGATCGATTGCAAGGAGGAGCGGTGCAAGAAATACACGGCGAATGCGCCCCGCATGCTCGACTTTTTGTGCGACGGTTGCAGGGCTCACTTCGAGGGGGTGAAATCTCTCTTGACGGCGGCGGGGATCGTGTATGACGTTGACCCCTCCATTGTCCGCGGCCTCGACTACTACAGCCGCACGGTGTTTGAATTCACGAGCGACGCCCTCGGGGCACAGAGCACGGTGCTCGGCGGGGGAAGATACGATACGCTCCTTAGCCAGCTCGGCGCAAAACCCACGCCCGCGGTCGGATTCGCGGCGGGGCTCGAGCGGCTCATCATGCTCCTCGACGCCCTCAACCTCGCCCCTTCGCTCCAAAGGACGGACTGCTATCTCCTCGGCATGGACGATGCGTCGCGGGAAAAGGCCTTTCTCCTTGCCGAAGAGCTCCGAAGCGAGGGGCTCATCTGTGAAACGGACCTTGTGGAGCGTTCCGTCAAGGCGCAGTTCAAGTACGCCGACAAGCTCGGCGCAAGATTCGTCGTCGTCCTCGGCGAGGAGGAGCTCAAAGAGGGGCTCGCCGAAGTCAAGGATATGGAGCGTTCGACGTCAAGACGCGTAAGATTCGGCGCATTGGCACAATATATCAAACAGGGGAGGAAACTTTGATGGTGAAAGAGGTAAGCGGACAGGAGCTCGACAGGCTCGTGACGGAAGAAAAAAAGACACTTATATGCGATTTTTGGGCTCCTTGGTGCGGTCCGTGCCGCATGCTCGGGCCCATCATGGAGGGGTTGAGCGAAACCTTCAAAGAGAGGGCGGAGTTCGTCAAAGTCAACGTGGACGACAACGGCGACCTGGCCGCATCTCTCGGCATTTTCTCCATTCCCGCCGTGTTCATCTTTGAGGACGGCGAGGTGAAGGCCCAAACCGTCGGCTTCCGGCCCGAGGAAGAGATGCGCGAGTGGATCCAGGAGAATTTGTAAGGGACGGGGGCTCATTCTCACCTCGTAGCCGAAGGATCCCATGGAACGCACGGGAGTCCGCGTCATTCTGAGAACGATAGTAGGACGAGAGAACGGGACATAACCCGAAGCATCTCGCCGCATAGAAAACGCCCCGCGAGATTCTTCGGGTTAAGTCGTTTGACTTCGTTGTTTCTCCGTTTCTCAGAATGACGCGGGGGCGCTCAGAATGAGAGTAGCGCTCAATCAAAAAGGCCTTCTTGCGGAAGGCCTTTTTGCTGTTTTGATCGCCGAATGTCTGTTTCAATCGCCGAATGTCGCGCTCTTGAGCGTGTAGGTCATCGTGCCCAGCGAGTACATGACGGGATTTTCAAAGCGGAGCAAAACGCTCCTGTATTTTTTGGAACTCTCCGTTCTCGCCGCATAGAGGAACCTGCGGGTGGGCCCGGGGTTGGTCGTGCTGTATGCGCAGGAAACCTGCACCGCGTCCATGTTGCCCTCGATAAGCTCCCCGTTGCAGGTAAAGGCGGGGATCGCCACATTCTGCGCCTCCACGGAGTACCCGACTTTTACCGTCTGCCTCGTCTGCGGGTCGATGGTGACAAAGGGGATCGCCGCAGTGGAAGCGGAGAGGCTGAGCCCGCGCAGGGCCATCACGATCTCCTCATTGTCGATAAACGTTTCGCCGAAGTCGAGCTCTATCGTGCCGCTCTCCTGCTTTTTCTGCGATGCGGGCGCGGCGATGTCGAGCGTGTAATCCGCGTTTTGAAGCCCTTCGTCATAGGCGAAGGTGTAGCTGAATTCGTAGGCCGAAACCCAATCGTTTGAGCCGTTTTCGGTAAAGGGAACGGTCGAATGCACCGTCTTTTCGCTCTTGATGGGGCGAAGCCCGTCCTCGGCCTTGGTGAACCACACGGTGGAAACCATGGAGTCCTCAAAGATATCGCTCTCCAGCTCCCCGTTGGTATATTTGCCCGAGATCTTGAACTCGGTATGGTAGCGATAGGCAAGCACGGTCTTTTCGCCCTGCGCAACGCTCTCTGCCGAAAGCGTCGTCACATATGTCCCCTTGTCGTAGCTGACGCTCGTGCCCTCGATCCCCGAAGGGGTGAATGTGACTTCATACTCCAGCCGTTCGTTCGTGCCCCCGAGGCTCTCGATCGTATTATTATAGAACCAGTTGGGCGCAAAGCTCAGCGTAAGCGGGCCGCCGCAGCCCGCAAGCAGGCCGAGAGGGGCAAGGAGCAATAGCCCGAAGAGGCGTCTTTTCCTCATAAAATTCCTCCGAATCGTTCATTCCCGAACATTATACCACATTTTTTTGTATTTGTAAAAATAATTCGGTAAAAATCCCAAAATTTTCGGAGCGTTTGTGATATAATAGAAGAAAAATTTACAGGTGGACAAATGACAAGCATCATCGGGGCGCCCACGCTCGATTCGGCTCTTGCCGCGCTCTCCTCCCTCATCGGGGCGGAGGAGGGGAATGTCACGGTCTTTTGCGAGGACAAACTCACCCTCCTTGCGGAAAAGGCCGCAGTTTTGCACGCCAAGGGGACGTTCACGGCGACGGTGACCACATTCAAACGCTTTTTAAAGGGGGACAGGGCCATTCTCTCCAAGCAGGGCTCCGTCATGGAAATTTCCTCCATTCTCTCCGACTGCGCGGATGAACTCCACTGCTTCAAGAAGGGGGCCGCGCAGGCGGTGTATGAAACGATCGCCCAGCTCCTCTCCTCCCGTGCCGACGCTGCGCTGCTGCGGAAGAGTGCGGAGGAAACGGAGGGAATGCTCTCCCACAAGCTCTCCGACCTCGCCTTTGTGCTCGAAAAGTACGACGAATTTTTAAAGGAGAGGGGACTTCTCGACGAAAACGGCTACCTCGCCCTCCTTCCGCAGCGCATTGAAGAGGAGCTCCGCGGCAGTCATATCGTCTTTTTTGCTTTTCCGTCCTTCACCCGTCAGGCGATGGAGGGGGTGAGAGCGGCCATCGGGTGCGGGGGAAAGGTCACAGGCATCTTCCTCGCGGGCAAGGGCGTCTATACCAACGAGGCGGCGCATGCGTTCCGTTTGGCCGCAGAGGAGATGGGGGGAGCGGCTTCGCGCGAACTTCCGTCCGATCTTGCGGGCGACGCGGCGTATGTCGCCGAATGGCTCTTCTCCCCCGAAATTTACGGCAGGGAGCGGGACAGGCGGGAGCACATTCACCTCTTCCGCGCGGCGGACGAGAGCGAGGAGATGGAAACGGCGTGCGCCGTGATCAAGAAACATGTGCTCACGGAGGGGCTTCGCTATCGCGACTTTGCGATCCTTCTGCCCGACAAGGCCCGCTTTGCGCAGGCGGAGCGCATGCTGAAGGATTACCGCATTCCCTTCTTTTCAGACAGAAAGCGGGCCCTTTCGGAACATCCCTTCTGCCGTTTTGCCCTCGACGTTCTCGCCTGCATCCACGACGGGGGAACGCCCGATTCCGTGGACGCCGTGCTCTCCTCCGTCTATTTCGGAAGCGCGGACGACTACAGAAATTATCTCTTAAAGTACGGCGGCTACCGCGGGGCGGTGAACCGCGAGATCAAGGACGGCGACGCCGTAAAGGGGTACGACCGCGCCTCCCTCGTCGAACTGCGGGAGAAGCTCCGCGCCGTTCTCGCCCTCTTCCCGCGGACGGGAAAGGGGACGAAATACACCGCCGCCGTCCGTTCCCTCTTCGACCTCGTCGGGGGCGCGGAGATCACCGAAACGCTGTCCGAAAAATTCGAGGGGGCGGAGAAAGAATTCCTCGACGTCGCCCCTCTCTATGAAATTTTGGATGAGATCGATTCCCTCGCGGGGGAGATGAAGTTCACCGCGCTCGAGTTTTCGGACCTTCTCAGGAGCGGGCTCGAGGCAAAGGAGATCTCAATGATCCCGCAGTCGGCGGACGCCGTCTTTTTGGGGGACGCCACGGAGAGCAGATTCGCCCGCGTTCCCGTGCTCTTTCTCCTCGGGGCGGACGAATCCCTCCCCCGCGCCTCGGGCGATACGGCCGTCATCACGGACGGGGAGATCAAGCGGCTCGAGGCTCTCTCCCTCGAGATCGAACCGCAGATCAAGGTCGTCAACATGCGCGCAAAGGAGAGCCTGTATCTCAACCTCTGCTCCTTCCAAAGGGAGCTCTACGTCGGGTGCCCGCTCCGCGTCATGGGGGAGGAGGC
Organism: uncultured Clostridia bacterium; assembly: GCA_947627125.1. Classification (GTDB taxonomy): domain Bacteria; phylum Bacillota; class Clostridia; order Christensenellales; family Borkfalkiaceae; genus Gallimonas. The sequence goes on along the minus strand of CANQUY010000021.1, from coordinate 12,953 downwards.
AAGGCGGGGGGAAGCGTTTTTGTCCATCGACCGCATGTGTTTTGGGGCGCCCATGCCCGAAACCTACCTCTACAAAAGCTGTGAAAGGGCCCCCGCGCTCCGCAATCTTCTGCGCCTCAAGGAGGACTATGCGGCGGGCAAGGAACAGAGCCTTGCTCCCTATCTCTCCCTTCGCGCCATGCTGCAGGAGCGTGAGGATCTGCGTCCCCTTTCGGCGGGGGAGAAGAAGCCGAGCGAGAAACTTCCCGCCCTTCTCTTCGGGGGGCAGATCTCGCCGAGCCTGCTCGAGAGTTACTTTGCATGCCCCTACGCCAGTTTCGCCGCCCATGCCCTGCGCCTCAGGGAGCGGGAGGAGCGGAGCGTGCTCGATACGGATACGGGTACCTTTGTCCATACCGTCCTCGAGCAGACTGCGCCCCATTTCAACGAATATGCGGACGAGGAGGAATGCGGGGCGGCGGCGGAAAGCGTCGCAAGGGAACTGCTCGCAAGTCCCCGCTATGCCTTTTTGACGGACACGGGCGCGGGCGCGTACACGGGCGAACGGCTCGTGAAGGAGTGCGGCTCCGTCACGCGGGCATGTTTCCGCCAAGTCCATTTCTCCGACTTCAGCGTCGAAGCGGAGGAGCGGGAGATCTATCTCCCCGCGATCGGGCTCAAGGGCAGGACGGACAGGATAGACAGCTGCGGCGATTACGTCCGCATCATCGACTACAAGACGGGGGAGATCGACGATACGCCCGCCGCCTACTATACGGGCAGAAAGCTCCAGCTCGAGCTGTACCTCCTCGCCGCTTCGGAGGGGAAAGTCCCCGCGGGCGCGTTCTATTTCCCCGCCCGCGACGAGTTCTCGGGCACGGACGCCCCGCCCTTCCGCATGAAGGGATTTTTCGTGAAGGACGACGGCCTCCTCGCGCACATGGATACGCTTAGGACGGAGGGCAAGAGCGCCTTTTACGAGGGGGGCGGCAGGAGCGAAAAGTGTCTGCCGCAGGAGGCGTTCGGGGACTTTCTCGACTACGCCGTCCTCGTTTCGCAGCGGGCCATCGGGGAGATGGAGGCGGGCAATCTCGCCCCCTCGCCCTACGACGGCGCGTGCAAGTACTGTAAATTCAGGGGCATGTGCGGATTTTCGGGCGTCGAGCGGAAGGAAGCCGCCGTCACCTGTGCGCAGATCGCCGCCATTGCCAAAGCGGAAAGGGGGGAGAAATGAATTTCACCGACGAACAACAACTCGCCATTGAAAAAAAAGGCAAAGTCATTGTTTCCGCCTCGGCGGGGAGCGGAAAAACGGCCGTCATGATCGAGCGGCTCGTTTCCCTGATCCTTGCGGGAACGGACGTCAGGCAGGTGCTTGCGCTGACGTTCACCAATAAGGCGGCCGCGCAGATGCGGGACAGGCTGCGCACAGCCCTCTCCAAGCGGCTCATGACCGCGGCGGGGGAGGAAAAGGCCCGCCTCAAGGACCAGCTCGACGCGCTCCCCGTGGCGGAGATCGGCACGATCCACGCCTTCTGCGGGCGGCTCGTCAGAACAAACTTCTATCTCGCGGAAACGGACGCCGCATTCCGCATCATCTCCCCCGACGACGCCGACGGTTCCGCATTGCAGGGCCGCGCCGCCGACCTCGTGTTCGAGCAGCTGTTTGAGGAGAAGAACGAGGACTTCTTCGGGCTCCTCTCCGTCTACTTCCGTAAGAAAAAAGATCGGCAGCTCAGGCAGATCGTCAAGGACCTCTACGGCGCCCTCCGCGGCCTCGGAAACTACCGCGAGATCTTGTCGGCTCCGCAGGAGATGTTCGGCGAGGCATGCGCTTATCTCGCACATAACTATCAAAAAACGGCCGAAATCATCATTGAAAGGATGGAGAGCCTGCGCGGGTATTTTCTGACCAACCAAAAGGCGACCGATACGCTGAACGACATTGTGGCGGCGGCGCAAGCCCTCCTCGGAAAGGGCCTCTTCGAGATGCGCGAGATCGCCCTGCCGCCCCTCAAGATCTCGAGGAATCCTCCCAAGACCAAGGCGAGCGGCACGGAGCTCCGCAATCTCCTCATCCTTGCGGGCGCAAGCGAAAAAATCAAGGACTTATATGCCGAATTGAGGGAGATTTCCGACGAGGAAACGGAGAAAAACAGGGCCGCACAGGCGGCGGAGCGGACGAGGGCGCTCTCCATGCTCCTCCTGCGCTTCGACGACGAATACGCCCGCCTCAAGCGGGAGGCGAACGTGCTCGACTACAACGACCTCGAGCATCTCTGCCTCAAAGTTCTCGAAAGCGAGGAGGCGCGGGAGAGCCTGCGCGGCCGCTACACCCATATCTTCGTGGACGAATACCAGGACGTCAACCGCGTGCAGGAGCGCATTCTTTCCCTCCTCGCGGGGGAAGAGGTGTTCCTCGTCGGCGACAGCAAACAGGCAATCTACGGCTTCCGCGGCAGCAATTCCGCCTTTTTTGAGGAGAAGCGGCGCACGTTCCGCGAATTGGGCGGCGATATCCCGCTCAATCGGAACTTCCGCTCGGGGACGGCCGTGCTTGACGCCGTCAACCGCGTCTTTTCCTCCTTCCTCAAAAATTACGAGCCGATGGCGGGCGGCGACCGCTACAACGGGGCGGCGGGGGAAACCCGCTTTCACTTGGTCGAGGGCACTGAAGAAACGGAAGAGGCGGAAAAAGTCTATTCCGTCATGGAGCATGTCGGCGTGCCCAAAACCGACGAAATCGCAACATATGTTGCAAATTTGATCGAGGAAGAGATCGCGTCGGAGTTCTATGACGCCGATTTGGGCGCATGGAGAAAGACGGAGTTTTCGGATATCGCCGTGCTGACGCGGAAGCACTCGGGGGAGATGGAGGCCGTCGTGCGGGAGCTCGAAAAGCGGGATATCCCCGTTTCCTCGTCCTCGAGCGTCAATCTCTGCGAATTCTTCGAGGCACAGCTGCTCATCGACTGGCTCTCCCTGCTCGACAACGCCGAACAGGACGCCCCGCTCTGCACCGCCCTTCTCTCCGCCGTCGTGGGGCTCAACGAGGACGACCTCGCCGCCGTCCGCCTCGCCTGCCCGCATGTGTACGCCTTTCGCGACGCCTGCCGCGTCTATGCCTACGCCGAGGAAAGACGGGAGGACCCGCTCGCGCAGAAACTGCGCAATTTCTTCACATATCTCAAAGATTTTCGGATCCGTGCGCAGGTCATGACGGCCGCGGACGTCATGTCGTCCCTTCTCTCGATGGGGCTGGAAACGCAGATCGCCGCGGGCAAAAACGGGGCCGTGCGGCTCGCCCGCGTGCGTCGGCTCCTCGCCGAGGGGGAGGACAAGAGCGTGCACCGCTTCCTCTCCGACCTCAAGGCGCGGGACTATGAGATCGAATTTACGGACGGCGGGGGAGAGGGGACGGTGCAGGTCATGACGATGCATGCCTCCAAGGGGCTGGAATTCCCCGTCGTCATTGTCACCGACCTCGACGTTTCCTTCCGCGGGAAGAACAAGAAACATCAGGTGCTCTTCACCGAAAAGTTCGGCCTCGCCCCCCATGCCTACGATTTGGAGAACAGGCGTTACTTCAGAACAGTCGTGCGCCGCGCGAGCGAGGCTTTAGACGAGGCCGAACAGCTTGTTGGGGAAACGAACCTCCTCTATGTTGCCATGACGCGGGCGAAATTCCGCCTGCATATGATCTTTCAGGGCAAGGATGCGGCCATTTCTCCCTCCTTTGCGGGCCGCCTTTCCGACTTTATCGACCTCTTTGCCCTGCACGACCTCTTCGTTTCCGCTCCCGCGCCGCAGGAGGAGCCTCTGCCCCGTATCGTTGCGGGAGGGGAGGAGGATCATGCGCTCGCCGACGCCCTCCGCGCCGTCTACCGCCGTCCCTATCCATATGAGGACAGTACTGCGCTCCCCCTGAAGAGTTCCGCCACCGAGATCATGCGGGAGAGCCGCGAAGAGCATTCCAAGGGCGGCGGGGGATCCGTTCACACCAAGGAAGAGGGGCTCGCCTACCACGCTTTCCTGCAGCATGCGGAATTCGGCAGAACGGCGGGGGAGGAACTTGACCGCATGCGGCGGGAAGAAGTCCTCACGCCTGCGGAACTTGCCCTGCTCGACGAGGAGAAATTGCAGAAGATCCTCTCCCTGCCCTGCTTCGACGGCATCGAAAGCAAGCGGCTGTGGCGGGAACAGACCTTTTTGGTCCTTCTCCCCGCATGCGAAGTCTATCCGACGGCGGCCGGGGACGAGATCCTCTTTCAGGGCGCGATCGACCTTCTCGTCGAGGACGGAGAGGGGTTCACCGTCATCGATTATAAGTTCTCGGGCCGCGGCGACGACCATATCAAGGAAACCTACGCGCCCCAGATCAAGCTCTACAGAAAGGCCGTTTCCAAGGTCATGGGCGTGCGGGAGGAAACGGTGCGGGCCCGTATCGTCAATATTGCCCTTCTCCGCGAGATCGAAATGTAAAAATGTCCCGAATTCGACAGAATCTTTTAAAAAACTCCCGCAGGAAAGGGCTATCCTTGAACGGGAGTTTTTGTTATGGAATTATTTTCTTTGATGTATGCGTTCTTTGTTTCTCTGCCCGCATGGGTCCTGTTCGTTCCGCCCGCCTTCCTCGTGCTCTGCCTTGTGCCCCTCGTCCTGTTGCGGAAGCGGAGGCTGTATCTCTGGTGCTTTGCCTTGTGCCTCGTCGCGGGCGTCCTCCTCTCCGTCGGCATGGAGGAGAAACTTCTCTATCTCGCCCTGTTTGCGGGGCTCGGATTGCTCCCGCTGCCGCTCTTCTCCATTCCAAAGAGAAAGAGGGAACAGAGGGAGGAGAAACTCTATCAAAAATTCAAGGCCGAAACCGAGGAGCCCTTCCCGCCGCGGCGGAATGACCCGCCCAAGGTCTGCTGTTTTGAGGAACAGCGCGGGGAAACGCCCGAGGAGCGCGGAATGAAGCTCTCGTATGTGATCTCGCTGCTCGAGAAGCTGAAGCGGGAGAGATTGACCCCTGCCGACAGGTTGGAGGTGGAAATGCTCTCGCGGAGCGTGACGGGCGCGCAGACCCGACCTCTCACCGACCCCGAGGCGGACGATCTGAGCGACAGCCTCTCCGCCGTCCTCCGCCTGACAGCCAAGTACAGCTGAGGCCTGCGCCCCGCGCGCTCATCCTGCCTGTCGTGTAGCCCCGCGTCATTCTGAGAAACGGAGCAGGACGAGAGGACGGGACTTGACCCGAAGAATCTCGCGGGGGCGTATACAAACACAATGCGGCGAGATGCTTCGGTAAAACCACTGTAGACTGCGTTGTACTCTCCTTCTCAGCATGACGCCGCACCGACGGAGGCACGTTGGTTCAATGGGATTCTTCGGTCGCTGGCGCTCCCTCAGAATGAGCGGTCGGTGCGTCATCGAATCAGTACACATTCGTCAACGTGTTCACCGTGAGGGCGAGAAGGCGGCCCTTGCGGCGGGCACGGGAGAGGACTTCGGGCGTGATCCGATCCCCCGCGAGCGCAACGATCTCGCCCTGTGCGTCGTACACGCTCCGCACGACCCGTTTTCCCAGCAGGTTCCGCGTGCCGAGTTCAAATTTCACCGTCTGCTCCTGCGGCTCCGCGCTTTCGGATAAGGGGGAGGTCGAACGCTCCGCTTCGGCCGTCTTTAAGGGCTCCGCGGCGGCCGCTTCCGTCCGGATCTCCTGCGCGGCCGATTCCTGCTCCGATGCATTTTCTACGGGGGCGTCTGCGGACATGGTGGCCTCATTTTTTGTTTCGGAGGCCGCGATTTTCTTTTTTGCCCGCTTTTTGGGGGCGGGCCGCTCGCCCGAAAGATAGACGACGACGTTTTCCTCCGAGAGAACGGTTTCGGCCGCATAGCCCGTCCGCACGCCGTCCTTCACGAGAATGAACACGGGTTCGCAGTCGCCGAACAGCCAATCGCCCACGACGCCGAGGTCGGTTCCCGTTTCCGAAAACGCTCTGAGGCCGATGGGGGCGGGGACGCCGACGGGGGCTGCGGCGCGGCTCTTTTGTGCGATGATGGCGTCCGAGGACGCGACGACGGCGCGGATGGGCAGAACGAATTCCTCCTCGTCGCCGTCAACGGCCGTCAGCGCGGCAAGCGACGTGAGATCCCGTGAAAGATAGGCTCCCGTGACGTAGCCGAGTTCCTCCCCCGCGGGGGAGATGATTTTTTTCCCGATAAGCGAAGATAATTGCATGATTTCACCTCTTTGCCCTATGGTATGCGAAAACCCTGTACGCGGCGCAAAGAGATTTTGAAAGAAGAGGGCGGATTTTGTCAGAAACGCCCCGCCCCCTACCGCCCGCTCATCCGCCTGCCGCGTCGCCGCGTCATTCTGAGAAACGGACGTTGAACGAAGTCCGACGACTTGACCCGAAGAATCTCGCGGCGAAAGTCCGTAAAGCATGCGGCGAGATGCTTCGGTACTGCTTTCATAGACTGCGTTGAGCTCACGTTCTCAGCATGACGCCGCACCGACGGAGGCGTGGGGAAAACGGGCGGGAACAACACCGCTCCAAACAAAAAAGCACACCGCGTGGGTGTGCCTTTTGAATGTTTGATGAATTACAGCTCCGCGAAATACTTGATGGTGCGGACCATCTGCGAGGTGTAGCTGTTCTCGTTGTCGTACCAGGAAACGACCTGTACCTGATAGGTGTCGTCGTCGATCTTCGTGACCATGGTCTGCGTCGCGTCGAAGAGGGAACCGCAGGTGATGCCGATGACGTCGGAAGAAACGATGGGTTCATCGTTGTAGCCGTAGGATTCGGACTCGGCAGCCTTCATCGCCGCGTTGATGGAATCCTTCGTGATGTCCTTCCCCTTGACGACGGCCACAAGAATGGTCGTGGAACCGGTGGGAACGGGAACGCGCTGTGCGCTGCCGATGAGCTTGCCGTTGAGTTCGGGAATGACGAGGCCGATCGCTTTCGCCGCACCCGTGGAGTTGGGAACGATATTGATCGCCGCCGCGCGCGCCCTTCTCAAATCTCCCTTGCGGTGAGGACCGTCAAGCACCATCTGGTCGCCCGTGTAGGCGTGGATAGTCGTCATATAGCCCTTTTTGATTTTGCAGAGCTTGTTAAGCGTATAAGCCATAGGTGCAAGGCAGTTGGTAGTGCAGCTTGCCGCGGATATTACCGTGTCGCTCGGTTTAAGAGTTTTTTCATTTACGCTGTAAACTATCGTAGGCAGGTCGTTGCCTGCGGGCGCAGAAATTACGACTTTTTTTGCTCCTGCCTTGATGTGCGCGGACGCCTTTTCTTTGGAGCAGTAGAAACCCGTGCATTCCAAAACGACGTCAACGTCGTGATTTGCCCACGGAAGATTTGCCGCATCCTTCTCCGCGTAGATTTTAATTGTTTTGCCGTTTACCGTGATGCTGTCTTCCCCCGCAATTACAGAATCGGCGTATTTGTATCTGCCCTGTGCCGAATCGTACTTCAACAGATGCGCAAGCATCTTGGGGCTTGTAAGGTCGTTGATAGCCACGATTTCGTAGCCTTCGGCGTCAAACATCTGCCTGAACGCAAGACGACCTATACGACCGAATCCGTTAATTGCAACTTTTACGTTTGCCATAAATGAATTCCTCCGAAAAATATTTCAATCATAATGATTATAGCAAATAAAATCCTTTAAGTCAATAGAATTTCCCGATTTTACCGCTTATTCCAAATAAATTCAAAAAACATTAAAATTATTTACATTTCCTTTACGTTTAAAGCCGCAATTTAAATAATTATCAAAAATTTTCCAAATAAACTTGAAATATTTTTTTCAATGAAGTATAATCATATAAGATAGTAATATCCAAATTTTTCTATATTTCGGAGGTTTTTTTATGGCATTGGTTTCCGCAAAGGAAATGCTTGAAAAAGCGCGCGACGGTAAATACGCCGTCGGTCAGTTCAATATAAACAATCTGGAATGGACGAAATCCATTTTGCAGACAGCCGAAGAGCTTAGCTCTCCCGTTATCCTCGGCGTGTCGGAGGGCGCGGGCAAATATATGGCAGGCTTTAAAACGGTCGCCAACATGGTAAACGGCATGCTTGAATGCTTGAATATAACCGTTCCCGTCGCCCTTCACCTTGACCACGGCACATACGAGGGCTGCTATAAATGCATAGAGGCGGGATTCTCCTCCATTATGTTCGACGGCTCCCACTTCCCCATCGACGAAAACGTTTCAAAGACGAAGGAACTTGTGGAAGTATGCCGTAAGAAGGGATTGAGCCTTGAAGCCGAGGTAGGCGCTATCGGCGGCGAAGAGGACGGCGTTATCGCAAGAGGCGAATGTGCCGACCCCGACGAATGTAAAAAAATTGCCGATTTGGGCGTGACGATGCTTGCCGCGGGAATTGGAAATATCCACGGCAAATATCCGGCGGATTGGCCCGGGCTCAGTTTCGATACGCTTGCCGCAATAAAAAAGAAAGTCGGGGATATGCCCCTCGTACTCCACGGCGGCACGGGTATTCCCACGGATATGATTAAAAAAGCAATTTCGCTCGGCGTGGCAAAGATTAACGTCAACACCGAATGTCAGCTTGCGTTCGCCGCCGCTACGAGAAAATACGTTGAAGAAGGCAAAGACCTTGTAGGCAAGGGATTCGACCCCAGAAAACTGCTTGCTCCCGGCACTCAGGCTATAAAAGATACCGTCAAGGAAAAGATGGAAATCTTCGGCAGCGTCGGCAAGGCGTAAAACAGAATTTGAATTATTCGGCGGGGCGCGGCTTTTAAATCCGCGCCCCTTATTTTATTTTCCGGAAACGATTTTAACACAAGGACAACTGTTATTTAAACGCAAAAATATTTTAACAAAAACCGACTTTACGGCGGGTTGCGGGTTTACTTTACGCGAAAATGTACAAACTGAATTTTATGAAACGCAAATTTACGCTTTTTATTCTTACTCTTGCCTTAACCCTTGCCGTCCTGCCCGCCTGCGAAAGCAACGTAAACTTTCAAACGCAAGGCTCTATAAAGACTATCACCCGCCCCTACATCGCGCAATACGAATGTACTGAGGCGCGCTACGGCGAAATCGACCTGCTTGAAAATTATGAATACATCAAAATAATTTTTCTCAACAACGATGAAATGGAGATAGTCTATAAGCCGAAGGACGGCGAAAAGAAAACTTTCAACGGAACATATACCGTAAATCCGCAGTCGAGAGAACTCGAAGCCGATTTGGGGATTTTGGGTTACAACTTCAAGGAAAAGGTCAAAGTGGAAAAGGGTAAAATAGTAATTTCGAAATTGCTCGGGCAAAAAGAACTGTTTATAAAATTCGAAGTAAAATAAGCTTTATTTTAACCCATAGCACAGCGCCCTTCGTTTTTGGCGGTTTCACATATTAGCTTATGCGCCGAAATCCCCGCGCGCCGAAGGGCGCGCGGGGATTTCAATTATTCTTCCTTTAATGAACGTTTTTCGCGGATTTTCTTTTCTACCGCTTTTGCGATATAGTGCCCGGCTATCCCGCAAGCCAGCCCTATGACCGCGCCTGCAAGCACGTCCGAGGGATAATGAATACAAAGATATATTCTGGACAAGGCGACGATAAAGGCAATTATAAGCGCGGGCAGCGCTTTGATTTTATATCTGAACATAAGCGCCACGGCAGCGGCAAAACAGACGGCGGCGTGCCCCGAAGGGAAAGACGTGTCGGTGGGCATTCTTACCCCCGCCGCATTGTAAAACTCTATGACCTCCTCCCATTCAGTCCAAGGTCTGGGGCGGTTCACGCAGTTTTTAAGTATTACGTTGACGATAAAAATGTCGATAACCAGCGCAACCGCAACCGAAACGCCCGCCCAACGGGTTTTCTTAATTATAATAAGTATAAGAGCAAGGAAAATTTCCGCCGCTCCGAATTCCCCCAGCCAGGTGAAACCCGTCATTATATAATTCAGCCACGTTTGACTGTGAAACGTGGCGTCTATCCATTTGAGTATCGCTATTTCCATGTTATTCGGGTTTATAATTGCCCGTAATTTCCTCTAAACCTTCTTCGGAAGAATTTGCGGCGTTTTCTATCATTACGTCGTATATGGAAAGCTGACCTTCCGTGCGCGACGTGTTGGCAAGACGCGCTGTCTTTTCGTCGTAAGGCGCAAAGTCGTATTCCATTTTCGCAAGATTTTCGTCGTTATACATCTTTTCCAGCTCCTCACGCTGTTTTGATTCCTTCTTCTTATTGTAGAAAAAAGACGCAAGCCAAGCTATAAGTATCAGCGCGAAAACAGAAAATACTATTATCGAGAAAATGTATTTTTCCAACATGCTTACATTTTACTTCCTTATTTAAAATATGTCAAGTTTTAATTTGCATTATTCATCAAATTGTCGTATAATATACAAAAAAGCAAAACTTGCGGAGAAAATTTATGCGGACGGACAAAAGAATTTTTAAGACGCGTTCAAGCATCAAGAAAGCTTTTATGGAACTTGTGGAAAACAGGGAAATGAGCAAAATAAGCATTTCCGACATTGCCGCCAAGGCGCTTATCAACCGTTCGACTTTCTATCTGCATTATAACGACATAACCGAAATCGCGGCGGATATCGAAAAGGAAATCGCAGAAAGAATCTCCTATTATATAGACGAATTTTCGATTTCGAACATATACGATTCAACTCTTACCCTGTTCAGGCGGCTTACAAAACGGCTTGAAGAAAACTCGGATATGAAAAGATATATCTTCTTTTCGACAAATTCCGACTACGTAGCCGCAAGGCTAAAACTGATTTTCGTGGAAAAAACCAAGAAAAAAATTCTGCACAGATTTCCGTTGCTCCGCGAAAAGGACATAATTTACAGGCTTACCTATGCGGCTGCGGGAATTATAGACAGTTATATGAAATGGATACGCGACGCCGACTCCTCCACCACGCTTGACGAGCTGATAAAAACCACAAGCGAGATAACCGAACGGATAATTGCGGCGATAGCGCGCGAAAATAGCTGAAAGGACGGTAAAACCGTCCTTTTATTTTTCATAAAACAAGGCTATATTAAATATAATTTTATTATTATGAAAACGATTCTATTCTGCGGCGGCGGCAGCGCCGGACACGTGATACCCAACATTGCCATTATCGAGGAACTAAGAGAAGATTTTAACTGCCTTTACATCGGCACTGACGGCATAGAAAAGCAAATATGCGCTTCCAACGGCGTCAAATTCTACGAATGTAACACGCCCAAACTTGTGCGCGGCAAAATTTTACGCAATCTGTCGCTGCCTTTTAAGCTTGTTTCCGCAAAACGCCGCGCGGGCGAAATTATCGACGAGGTCAAGCCCGACCTTATCTTTTCAAAGGGCGGTTACGCCTGCGTCCCGCCCGTTTTGGCGGCTAAAAAGCGAAATATTCCCGTGATTACCCACGAATCCGATTTGGAAGCGGGGCTTGCGACGAAGTTTATCGCAAAGCGCTGCGTAAAACTACTTACGTCATTTCAACCGACGGCGCGCAAATTCGACAACGGAATATACAGCGGTCCCCCTATGCGCAAAAAGCTTTTCAACCGCAACCCCGTTTCGGCGCGCGAGCGGTTCGGGCTGGACTTCCGCCCAACCGTACTCATTTTGGGCGGCGGGAGCGGTTCCAAAATACTAAACGAAAATATCCGCAAAATTGCCGATAAAATCTGCAAGGAATATAACGTTCTGCATATATGCGGCAGAGGGAATGCCGTAGCCTGCAACATTTACGGATATAAACAGATAGAATTTGCAGACGATATGGGTGAAGTTTACGCCTGTTGCGACGCCGCCGTGTCAAGATGCGGCTCGAACGCAGCCTTCGAACTTCTTGCGCTAAAAATTCCGACGCTTTTCATCCCTCTGCAAAATTCCGCAAGCAGGGGCGACCAGGTTAAAAACGCGGAATATTTTAAAAACGAGGGGCTGTGCGAAGTTTTATACGAAAGCGACCTGACAAGCGAAACACTTTACACAAATATCGTTAATTTGATGAAAAACGGCAAAATAAAAGCCGCACTCGACAAATCGGATATCAAATGCGGCAACGATAAAATCAAAACGGAAGTGCTACGTACGCTCCGACGACAATCTTGATTCCTATCAGAATCAACAGTACTCCGCCTACTATTTCGGCAACGCAGGCTTTTTTACCGAAAAGCTTGCCTACTCTTATGCCTATAAGCAAGCCCGCAAGGGAAACCAAAAAAGTTGTAACGCCTATCATGGCAACGCTTATCCACGCCCATAATTGAACGGCTTCCACCCCTTCGAGCATTACGTTGAAAGTAAAACCAACGGCAAGGGCGTCGATGCTTGTCGCGACGCCCTGAACAAGCACCTCGGATAAAGAGAATTTTTTCAAACGAACATTCTTCAACGGTTCGCGCAGTTCGTTAGCGCCGTCGAAAATCATCTTTCCGCCTATAAAAACCAGCAGGATAAGGGCAATCCAGTGATCTACCTCGTCTATGATTTCAATTTGCGAAAGCCCGCGGGAAATATAAAACCCGATTAACGGCATTACCGCCTGAAAAATTCCGAACGTCAAGGGAATAGATATCCCTTTCCGCCTGTCGAGGTCGGGATAGACCATTCCGTCCGTGACGGAGACGGCAAAGGCGTCCGCCGACAGCGTTAAACCGGATAAAAAAATTGTGAAAAACAGCGCGAAAGTCATGTGGTGATTATATCATATTATATAATCCGTTGTAAACGAAAATGAACAAATTCTTTCGGCGTTTAAAAAATGCCGACAAGGAAAAACGGTTTTATGACCGCCCCGCCTCTTTGTAATTAAATAAACTTAAAAATGACTTAACTGTCATATATCGCTTGACAAACGCGGCAAATTCAATTATAATTTTAATGTTTTTGCGGACGTGGCGAAATTGGCAGACGCGCAGGTTTCAGGTTCCTGTGGGAGACCATGGGGGTTCAAGTCCCTTC
>CANQUY010000020.1 GCA_947627125.1 uncultured Clostridia bacterium | reverse complement strand
GAAGATTCGTCACTTCCAACGTATGCGTTTGCCCGTCATAGGTCACCGTCCTGCCGTTGAACTGCAGGCCCGCAAAGTGCGCCGAGGTAATCGTGTAGGTGCCGTCCTCCCATTTGATCTCATAGTTCGCAGCAACTTCTGCCACGGCCTCGCCCGTGATGGCGTATGTGCCCACGGTGTATGCCTCGGCCTCTGCAATGGACAGCTCGACGCCGAGATCATCCCCGTTTACGATACTGCCATCTTTCACGCTCCAGTCTGTGCCCTGCTCCGAGCCGATTTCGGGCTTGCTGCCCGTGTAGACCATGCTCTTGCTTCCGATCTTGATCGTGATCTTCCGCGCTTCGACTTTAAGCGTAGCCGTGTCCCACGTTACTTCGTAGTTCTGCAACTTCGCGACTTCCGCCGTGATCTCATAGCTGCCCTTCGGGCTCTTTTCGTCTGCGGTTGTTTTCAGTGTGATGGCTTCATCGATGCTTTCGCCCGCCACTACGCCCTCGAGCGCGTATGTGAGCTTATTTGCTTCGCCATACTCCCGCGTCACGTCTGTGATCGTCAGCGTCACCTGCGCCTTCTCGATCTTGAATGTTACTTCTTTACTGCCCGTATAGTTCCCTGTGCCTGTGACAGTTAATGTTGCCTCGCCCGCATTCGTGTTGTTTGCGTAGCTTGTTTCATACGTCACTTCATCATAGCCCGCAAGCGTTACGGTGTACTCGGGCTCCCATGCGCTACCCTTATAAATTATGGTATCCGCAGAAGTTGTGATTTTAACTTCGGCCTCCGATATGTCTTTCGGCAAAATCGTGAACGTCGTGTTCGCAGTGCCCTTGAAGTTGCCTTTACCCGTGACGGTGACGCTTGCCTCGCCCGCGTTGGTGTTATTTTCCCATACGAGCGTGTATTCTCCTTCTTCCAAGATGAGGCTGGCTGCTTTTACCGTGATTTCAGGCGTCTGCGCTTTGCCGTTATAGATGAATCCCTCTGCGGGCGTTGTGACTGTAATTTCTGCGCCCGAAATGTCTTTCGGCAAGATCGTGAACTTTACTTCTTTAATGCCCGTATAGTTCCCAGTGCCTCTGACCGTTAAGGTTGCCGTGCCCGCATTGGTGTTGTTTGCATAGCTCGCTTCAAATGTCACTTCATCATAGCCCGCAAGCGTTACAGTGACGTTGGGCTCCCATGCTTTGCCGCTATAGACGAAGCCCCCCTCGGGCGTTGTGACTTCCACGGTTGCGCCCGTGATATCCTTCGCCAAGATCTCAAACGTTGCCTTTACTTCGCCCTTGAAGTTGCCTTTACCCGTGACGGTGACGCTTGCCTCGCCTGCATCCGTATTGTTTTTAAACTCGAAGGTGTATTCCCCTTCTTTCAAGATGAGGTCGTTTGCTTTTACCGTGATTTCAGGCGTCTGCGCGCTGCCTGTGTAGATGATTTCATCTGCGGGCGTCGTCACCTCAACGGCCGTGACCGCGGCCTGTTCGATCACAAACGCTCCCGTTGTGCCCTCGAACGTCACATTGTAGTTGCCGTTTTCGTAAGAAGCGGTTACATTGTAGGTACCGGCATCTGTTTGCGTGCAGGTGAGTTTCACGCCGAGAACGCTCTTTTCCTCGCCGTTCACAAGACCCTCGGCCGTCCATTCGCCGCTGTAACTCTGCGCTTCACCGTTATATGTCACCGTCTGTTGCGGCAAAGTCACGGTGACCCCCGCCTTCTTGATCACGAACGTCGCCGTTTTCTCGCCGATATAGATACTCCCCTCTGCGCCCGTGACCGTGACCGTGTACTCGCCCGCGTCCTTCACTTCGGTGACGACCTTTCCGTCCCTATAGAACGTGACCGTGTAATCCTCCGCGGCAATCGTTGCCCCGTCTGCCGTGACGGTAAGCGCTTCCTTCACCGCCGCCGTCTGATCTTCGCCGTTATAGGTGAATTCTCCGCTCACCTCCGCTCCTTCAATCGGCACTTCCGCGATCTTCCAACTCCCTGTAAGGCCGCTTGCGTCGGGCAGTTTGGTCGTAACCAACTTTGTATGGTCGGCTCCGATCGAGTGGGGCGCACGGTACAGTACCGTACCCGTTTCGTAGGTAATGGAGGGCCCCGGCAGGGTGAATGTCCCATCACCCGCGGCGGCGTATTTCTTCCCCGCAACAAGCTGCATGAAATCACTGCCGTCCCAAACGCGGGCGGTGGATTCAAACGTTGCATAGTTGCAGTCGTAAGTGCCGCAGCCGCCGTCCTCGATCGTGCCGCTCAAAATGACATGTTCGCCAATGTTGATCTTACCCGTCGTGCCGCCCGTCTGAATGACCCCGAGGAAGGTCACTTTCTTGTCTGCTGTGGCATTCAAACCGATATTCAGCGTGCCGTTGACGATGAGATTCGCCGTTGCGGAATAGCCCGCACCCGTAAGATCTTGAACCTGCGGATAGATGCCGCCGCTCATCGTCTGCTGAATGAGCCCCTCGTAGACGAAGAAATCGGCATTGAGATTCAAAGTTGCACTCTCGGCGACCGTGAGCACGGCCCCGGGCATCAGTTTGTAGGCATAATCAATGTTGAATTCGCCGTTTTCGAGCAAAATATCAAAGTTATAGGGAATTGCAAATGCCACTTCCGCGGTATTGATGCCGAGCGGGAACTCCATATATTTCAGACTCGCGCCGCCGTGGAGGGTCATGTGGGTGAGCCCCACGCTCTCTGTGCCCAAGCACTCAGCCGTACCCGTAGGATATGTTCCGTCCGCATTGGGGGTCACGTTATGGATCTCTTTGATCACCTTTTCGGCGTCATAGGTCATCTTAGCATAGGAGCCCTCTCCCTCGAGAAGGAGAATCGCGCTTCTGTCGCTGTAACTGGGCGCAGCGGCATAGGAGATGAAAGGCTCATCCATTGTATGGATACTGCTCCAGAAGTAGAGGCTTGCGTGCCCGTAGAGAATGCCGCCATAATATATTGTATAGGTGCATTCAACGTTGATCATTGCATAGCGCTTGAAAGGAACTTGATCTTGGTTGAACAGGTCCTGCGTATTCGATCCGCCTGCGTAGTCGAGAATGAGGAAGGGTTGATAGAGATAGCCGCCCTTGCGGACATTGATCTCGCCCGAACCCGTGACGCGGCCGTAGACGTCGAGAATGCCGCCATCCTTCACCTCAATGACGCCGTTATTGACAAGGTGAGAATACGCGCCCGAGGTGTGGGCCTGTGCCGAACGGTCGCCGCGGTGCAGCGTTCCGCCGATATAGAAGTTCCCCAAGACGGTGATCGTCGCACCATCTGCAATGGTGAGCGTGCGATAGAGATATTTTTTTATACTCGCTTCGTCATACCATGCCATGCGGTTTGTCGTCGTTCCCGCCTTGACATAGTACTGGTTGGACGCGTTCATGGGCAGAATGAGATTCACGCCCTTTTCAATGGTGAAACTCCCCGTGATCGTGCCGCCGTCTTTGATGATATAGATATTGTCGCCCGATTTTGCCTCGCCCTCGGCGCACGCCTCTTCGACGGTCACATAGAACTTGCCCTCGTTGCGGGCGAGATATGTACCCGTGGGCGCGACCCAGGCGTAGACGGGCGCATTTGTCTTACTTGCGGTGAACGACCAAGTCATTGCGGTGGACATGAGTTTATCGTTCATGACCCAGCCGTAGAATTGGTACCCGGATTTGAGCCCGTTCAAGGTGAGTTTTACCTCATTGCCCATGGCGACTTTCCCGCCCGAGGTAAGAGGATCCTTACCGTTCAAAGCGGTGATCGAGGTCCCCGAGGTATTATCAAAGTCTTTTACCGAGAACGTGACCTCCGTATCGCCCGAATAGAACCCAATATTGCGGATATAGCAGTGTTCGCTCGCGGAGTCCGCGCAGAAAGCAAGCCACATACTGCCCGCCTTGGTGATCGGGACTTGACAGCGCAGCCAACCATCGTCAAGCAAAGTTACATATTTTGCGTCAAACGTCGGAGTTGCGTATACATTAAACTCGGGGTCATTGCTTGCGGCAAGCTGCGCAAACGTTCCGTTTTTAATGTAGGTGTTGACATTCCTGCCGTAAATATATTGTTTGGTGCCCGGCGTCTTTGCGTCTGTGGGGATCCAATCCTTGAAGCTGTAGAGAAGCCTGCCATAGCGGACCTCGTCGCCTTGTGAATCCATGAAGAACCTGCCGTTTAAATGCACCTCGAAGGCGACGGATCCCGCTGCAGAAAAAGTAAATTGAATTTGCGAAACAGAATAGGCGGCCGTATATGCCTTATAGACAAAGGTTTCAGGCGTGGAAAGTTCGGGCGCAAACCGCCACTTGCTCAAAGTATTGTGCGCAAGGGTAAAGGGCTCGGTGTCCTCCGTCTTAAGGTTCTTCAAACCGGCGAGCTCCGCGGAAGTCCCCGGCTCGTCAATGATGATATTGAACGTGAGCGTTGGCTCGCTGTAATAGCCCTTGACAGAAGTCGAAATCACCACTTTGGTGTCGATTGCGACGTCTTCAAGCGCAAAGCCGCGCGTGTTCCCGACAATATCCCCCGTATCTCCCTCCATGGAATCGGATGCAATGCTGTTGCCGTTCACTTTGACGGAATATTTCACCTCGATGCCGTCCACAGACGGTATGAACTGTGCAAATGTAAAGGCAAGTGTGTTCGACGTTGCAAACGGAACATGGATCTCGTCGTTATCTCTGATTTCGATTTCGCTGCCCTCTTGTTTCCCATCCACCGTCTTGGTGAGGCTGAGCGAAACGACGGGCAGCATAACTTCCTGGAATTCAACCTCGAGGTTGGGGTCAGAGGACGCATAGTCGCCATTGCTGATGCCCGCTGTCGTGAATTTTATGGTGGCTTTGGCCGATTGATTCCCCCTGTTCCCGCTGTAAATCAAAGATTCACCGTTCCCGCTTCTTAAATAGCCGAATACGGCATCCGTCTGACGGGTAGGATCGGCAGTGGAGTTAATGTTCTGCTTCGCTACAAACTCAAAATGTCCGTAGTAGCCCTCCAATGCTTCCAGCTGTTGCCCGGAGGCAATTCTCTCCCCTTCAAGGTAGACGTCGCCCAACCGATCGTCATAATCTACCGTATATTGAATGACGGCGTCCGATTCTGCGCTTGTGCTGATACGAAGATTTTTGACTTCGCAAAAATGCGTATAGTAAGAGCTATAGTTGGATAAATAGAACTGAAAGGTTACTTTATGTATATTGTCACCGACTGCATGGACTATCCCTTGTTGAAAAGTTTTATCTTCGACAGATGAAGAGTAAGAATTACTTGATATCTGCTCCGTTCCGTCCACGATAACCTTAAAATTATTCAAGGAAGAACTCGAATGATATGCATAATCGAATTGGACCCATTTGTCCCCCTTGATTTCAAAAATCATAGTGGCAGTCCATCCCGTCGAGGAAGAATTTTTTGCAATATCAACAAAATAGATAGCCTCGTCGCCCGAGCCGCTCTTTTCCCAATACTGATTAGTCGTATCGGGGTTCAACGTTTCCAAAATGCCATGATAGGCAAAGTAGGCCACAAAGTTGATTCCGCTTGATCGATCGATCGTATAGGAAGCTTCTGTACTTACTATTCTATCGGTATCCTCGCAATACCAGTATAAAAATTCATATTCTTCCTCGTCTTGAGGGAGTGCATGAAGCGTCAATTCTCCGTCATAGGCCAAAATATCAGAGGCACTGTCACCGATAGTGCCTTCCCCGATTTGAACTTTGCCACCATCGGTATCATTGGTAAATACGTTAATTTCGTAAGACGGCTTTAAGCCTTTAATCGTGGCTTCCCCTGCGACGCTTTTTGCAGAGTAGCTCCCCGTAAAGTTAAATTCGATCATTCGTCCGACAGCTTCCTCGGGAAGGTAGTAACGAAATACGATTTCGGACCGATTGAAATTGTTCCCTTCCGACGGAGAAGTATAGGGCTCGATATATGCAAGGTTGAAATAAGAATAGTCGTCAACATAGGCGTCTATCGAAACATAGCTGTCTTTCAACTCGCTTGCAACAGTAAACTCGATCCAGCCGGGAGTCAAAAGCTCCAAAGACATGAAATTGTTATCCCGCGGTGCGCTGACAGAGCCATAAATATCTCCCGTCACCGAATCAAATTCCCAACCATCATTTTCGACCATAATATATGCGGCATCCTCCCCTTCGGACGGCGCATTTAAACCCGTGATTTTGACGCTTACATCGTTCAAGGTGTCTGAAGCACAAGTTGTGATCCAAAAACACAGGACATCTCCTGCATAAATATACATGCTGTACGTGCGGGTGAAGGGTTCACCGCTCGTATAGTCGTCATACATACCGGCGCATACATAATCACCATAATAAAAATTATATATCGGATCGTCAGCGTCGAACGACGTCAAGCAGATATAGACGTCGCTCAAATCATCAACAACATTGAATTCACAAGTAAAGGAGATTTCGCCCGTAGTCAGCGCCTCGAATTGCACACCCTGATTCAATGCGTCATGGGATGAGATCGTGTAAGATTGTTCCGCCTCGTCATAGGTATAGCTACCGCCCCGCAACTTGTATCTTGCTTCATCGATCTCTTTGGGTAGTTTGAGAACCATCTCAGAATAACTGCCCGACCGAAGATCCGATCCAAATGTAATTAAAATCTCGTTGCAGCCCATGAGCTTTAAAACTTTGCCGTCTAACACGATATCTCTGTTATAATGAAATCCCTCACTGGGTTCAATATAATATATCGAAAAGGAATCGGACCACCAGTCCGAATAATCTTCATCCCAATATCTATTGACAGCGTCAATTTCGAAATAACTTCCGGCATCAAGGTCTGCGTCTATATGAAATTTCAGCAAGCCGTCTCCGATCCTGTTGATCGTAAACGTGGAGTACTCGTCATCACTGTCTTCATCGATATATCTTGACCAAACATTATCGCTCGCTCTATAGTTAAAATGCAACCCGTCCCTATAGGGATCAATATTATAATCGGCCTCCTGTGGATCGTAGCCGTCAACGGAGAGCGAAACCGTGCTTGCATCGTCTACCGAATAGGGGATCAACTCAAATTTAAAAGTCTTTCCCGCTTCCACGTCAACATTTATTTCCGTAGAAATTTCATCCGGCCCATTCCACTCTTCTGTGCCATCAATATCTTGAATCGAATGACTATCTTCATCATAAATATAAAACGTTGCATCTTCCAATGTGCCTTTTAGCGTTGCATGGAAAGTACCCGCCTTCGTAAAACTGAGAACCAATAAATATGACACGTTATTCGGAGTGTCATTGGCCGTTACAATGAATTCATTCTTTTCAAAATCATAGTCCCATTGCCGATAGGAAGTTAATTCATCATAATATGAATAACTATAATCGCTACCGTCGTATTTCGCGATCACGAACTCTGCGGGGGTGGATTCGCCGCGGGCGTCGATCATAAACGGCAGCGTGATCCCCGCCGTCAATACAGCGATCAGCATGCACAGCAATCCCACGATCCACTTTGTTTTTGCCCTCATTTCTTTCTCCTTCCTTATGATTAGAACTTTTTTAGTTTGTCATTCTATGACAAACTGCCCCCTATAGGGGGCAAATGCCTTTTTCAGCGGTTTTATCATATCACGGCTATGTCAAATTGTCAACAAAATTTTTTAAATTTGTTTTAGATTTATTGATTTTGCGTGAATTGGGGGACCGATCCTCATCCCGAGCGAAGCGAGCGGATCTCGTAGATTTACGGACTTCCGTTCTTAAGCGAGATTCTCTCGCCCCTTGCGGGGCTCGGAATGAGGGTTCAACTCCGTGTCCTCGCCCCGCGTCATTCTGAGAACGCGAGAAGGACGAGAGGACGGAACTTAACCCGAAGAATCTCGCGGGGGCGTCTTTATACAATGCGGCGAGATGCTTCGGTACAGCTTCCGTAGACTGCGTTGTACTCCCGTTCTCAGCATGACGCCGCTACGGGCCCCCGTGCGTTTTATGGGATTCTTCGCTACGCTACTTCGCGCTACGCGCTCGTGCCGCGCTTAGACATAAATAGAATGCGCGCGGGGCAGGGTGACGTGATTGGAACGTTGCCCACCCCCTACCCCCCTCCTCGGGAGGGGGCATGACTGCGTTTGGGCTCTCACGGAGGGGGCTTAGGGTGACGTGATTGGAACGTTGCCCACCCCCCTACCCCCCCCCCTCCTCGGGAGGGGGCATGACTGCGTTTGGGCTCTCACGGAGGGGGCTTAAAGTAGGTTCTCCCCAAGGCGGGGCGGGGAGCCGAGGGAAAGGCCCCTTCCGCGGGGCGGAAGGGACCTTGGTGCGCAAATGCCGTTTCTCTGACATTATTTCAAGATCGTCCATTCTTTTTGGACATATTCGGAAGTGACAATCGTCTTGGTGTCGTTGCCGAGTGCGCGGATCCTGACGGTGATCCCCTGTCCCTTGTGGGTGTTGTAGAAATCTCTGTCGATCTCGTAACTTGCAACGTTCCCGACCGTTGTGAAGGTCTTGGTGTCGCCCCCGGAACTTACCTCGATCTCATAGCGCGTGGCGTTTTGGACGGACGCCCAAGTCAAGAAACCGTTAGCCTCGAGGTTGATCGTGCCGACGCCGGGAGGGCCGAGAAGGATGAGCCGATAGTTGGCATTTCTGCCTCCCCATTCCGAATCGATATAGAACAGGACGTTGCCCTCATCTTCGGGGTTCTCTTCGTCGAAATTGCCGCCGCAGGCCTGCACGCCGAGCTGATAGGTCCCCACGGAAGAGAGCGGCATGGACGTATAGGTCGTCGAATCCTCCTTTTGCTGCGCGAGGGTATCGACATAATAGAGATACCCGCGGGCATGCTCGACAGGCTTTTTGAGGGTGATCGTGACCGTGCCGTCCTTCGTCACCGTTTCATTGCTGTAGGCAAAGGTGAATTCGGGCGTGGCGAGTTTGGACGTCATTTGCTCGTACTTCTTCGGAGCGGAATTGACGACGGAGGCATCGTTCTCAAACACGTTGTCGCCGATGGCGTAAATTTCGACCTGGTACCTCTTGACGGAGTTGAAGTCGGGCGTGTAGCTGTAGGTACCGTCATCCTCGTGGACGTAATCCTTGCGCACGCCGTCAACGTACACGGCGTATCTCTGCGCACGGCTCACGGCGTTCCAGACATATTTGCCGTCCCGACGGGTCACGGAAGGCGTCGAAAGTTTCCAGAAGGAGATGATATCCGAATAGTCGGAGGTGACGTATTGGGTGCTCGGATCGTCGCTGCTGAAGCCGATCGCCTTGATCTTAAAGGA
Source organism: uncultured Clostridia bacterium (assembly GCA_947627125.1). Taxonomy (GTDB): domain Bacteria; phylum Bacillota; class Clostridia; order Christensenellales; family Borkfalkiaceae; genus Gallimonas. Next base: position 8,794 of record CANQUY010000020.1, on the reverse strand, counting down.
GAACTGCTGCCCGCCAGCGTAATCCACGTCGTCGCTGATGTCGAGCGAGCGGCCGTCCGCACGGGTCCGCAAAACGTTATCGCTGTCGTAGATATTGTAGTGCAACGGCACGGAATCCTCAATGTTGGAGGGCTTGTTCCAGTTGAGCTGCGTCGTCTGATAGGAGGAGTTGGTGAAGGGGCTGTTGCCGAAGGTCGGCTTGTCAAGACGGATGAACATGATCGTTCGGCTCGTGCGCGAGGTCATGTAGTAATCCTTGCAGGTATCGGGATCGCTGAAATAGTTGGCGTTTGCGATGACCTGAATGGCCGTGCCCTGCAGGGAGATCCTGTTGTTGATATTCTCCAGCTCGTCATAGGCGACCGAGCTCTGCTCGCCTGCGAAATAGACGTCGTAGCTCTGTGCGTAATCTACGGGTTCAAACTTCAGCATGCCCTCCGATATGCCCTCCGCCTCGATATGGATATTCTCGGGTGCGAGCAGACGATGGACCGTGATATCGGCCGTAAAGTTGGAGGGAAGGATATTCGCGCCGTTCCCGCGGGCGCAGACGCTCACGCGGTGGGTCCCGCCCGAGATCTCGGCATCGAGGTTGCGGCTCGTGCCGTTCTCGACAGAGATCTGCGCGTCGATGCTGACGCCGTAGCCGAGGGCACGGTTGACGCCCCCGTAGGAGAATACATAGCCGTCGATCGTGACGTTTTGCGGCATGGCGAGGATCGTGATTGAAACGTTGAGCGACTTGCTCGGCAGAGAGGAGAGAATGTATGTATTGTTCCCGGCCTCCTTGCCGACGCTGGAAATGGAGAAGTTGATCTGCGTTTCGTCCTCTTCACTCGTGGAAACAAGGTCGGTGACGTGGAAGGAGGGCGTCTTGGAGTTCTGCGTCTGCTCCGTTCCGTTTCTCGAGAGCGAATAGCTTGCCGCATTCGGGACTGCCTTGAAATTGATCATCACGCCCTGCTTGAGGTTGGACGGGTCGCTCGTGATGAAGTTGTTTTCGGCCTGCACGGGCGCGGGAAGACGAATGACGGTGATGGGCGCGGAATACAGCGAATCATAGATATTGCCGCTGTTTTCGGGCGCGTTGCTCTTGACGACGACGGTGTACGTCCCCTCGTCGGAGTAGCCTTCGGTGCCGAAGAAGGGCGAATGCTCTGCGCACCGATCTTCATAGCTCGAACCGTCGGGCTTTGTCACTTGAACGGTGTACCCCGCGGCGCCCGATATTTCGTTCCACGAAATGTTGTTGGCGGGGATCTCTCCCGCGGCCGCGTCGCCGAACCACCTCAATGTGGGGCTCTGCAAGATCTGGACGGTAAATTCCACCGACCACGCGGAGAAGAACGCCTCCTCTGCGCTGATGGGAAGGATCTTGATGTTCGTCTGTGCGCCCGCCGTGAGCCCGTCGTATTCGGGCTTGGTGACGGTCACGGTGCGGCTGCTGTTGATCCTGAGCTGATAGCTGACCGCGTGTTCGACTTTTTTCCACGACATGATGCCGTTTTCGACGTGAATTTCGGTGATCGTTTCCAGATAGACAAAGGATTTTTCCTCAGAAACCTTGCCGTCGAAGGAATCCTTGTGGTTGCCGATGGCGCGCACGCTGACGCTGAAGTCCGCTTCGGGAGAGGGATAATCGAGGCTGGAAGAGGTGCAGTTGGAGGTCAGGACTTCGCCGTTGACCGTCACTTCGTAGCAGGACGCGCTCTTGACTGCGGGCCAGGAGAGCTTGCCTTCCTTATAGGAAATGGAAGAGCCCTGTACCTGTTCGAGAATGGTGACCGTCTTTGATTCCGTCCAGTTGGCGTAATAGCCGGGGTCGCTGTCGAGCACGGGCTTCACCTGCACCGTATGCTTGCCGACGGGGAGATCGCCGAGTTCGTTCCCGACGACACTGCTCTCCTCGCCGTCGATGAGAACGCGGTAGCTCGTCGCCTCAGCCAAAACGGACCAATGGAGGGTTCCGTCCTCATCCGTTTCCTCCCATTTGACCTCGCCGAGGTAGTTGAAGGTCATGCTGAAGGGCTCGGCGTCGATGATATTGTCGCCGTTCCCCTTCGCGCAGATGCTGACGTTGAAGGTGCTGCCGTTGGCCTGATAGCCGTAGCGGGGAAGGGAAACGCTGTACTCCTGCCCGCCGTTGATGGAAACGGTGTACTTTACCGCGTCGGGAACGGCGTCCCAGCTGAGCGTTTTGCCGTCGTAGTAAGCATTCTTGACGGGCTCGAGATTGATGGTCTTGTCGCCGCCGACGATGTCGCCGATGTCCTGATCGCATGCGCCGAAGCAGAGCGCAACGACTGCGATGAGCATGCCCATCAAGAGCGTCAATAAAAACTTTCTTTTCATGGTGTTTTTCTTCATATCTCCTTTTTTTATTTTTCTTTTTTTACTTTTCAAACGTCACGGTGCCGCTGCCGCCGCCCACGAGCTTTTCGTCCTGAATATCGCCCGTTGTGACGGAGCCCGTCATGGTGTAGCCCGTGACCTTGGACGCCGCTTCGATCTGTGAATAACCGAAGAATGCGCCGACGTTCTCCGAGCCGCTGATATTGCCCGTATTGGTGAAGTCGTTTCCGATGATGCCGCAGGTGTATCTGTCGCTGTTGTTGGTATAGATCTCGCCGAAGAGGCCGCCGACATTTTTGGTTCCGCTGACCGTGCCGCTGTTGTTCAGATTGCCAAGCGTAACGTTATAGCTGCTCCAATAATCGGAAACAACGTTGTTCATCTTTCCGAACAATCCGCCGACATAGTCCTTGCCCGTGACGGAACTTGCGTTGGAGAGCCCGCTGTGCGTGAGATTTCCGGAGCCGTTATGATATCCGATGAGTCCGCCGACATAATCCGCGTTCTCGGCCGTGACGGACGCCCGGTTGGAGCATGCGGTGATGTTGCCGCTTGCATATCCCGCAAGGCCGCCCACGTATTGGCCGCGGCCGCTGTAGCTGAGCGTGACATTGTTGGTGCATTGATCGAACCTGTACCCGCTGCCCGCATACCCGCCGAGGTAGGCATAATTGACGCCGTTTTGCGTCAGATACGCGGTGGCCGTCACCTGTGCGCCGAGGTTGGAGCAATTCACCATTGCAATACTGATGGCCTGACCGGCCAGTCCGCCGACATAGTATGCCCCGCTGATTGAGCCGCTGCTCTTGCCCGTCATGAACGATGCGCTCGCATCATCCGTGAAGGCATATCCGAAGAAGCCGCCCGCATAGCCTTCCGTGGCCGTGACACTGCCCGTGTTGGAGAGGTCGCTGGCCGAAAGCGTCATGGAGTATCTGTCTTCATTGGAGCCGTAGAAGTATCCGAACAGACCGCCGACATAGCTGATCCCGTTGACGGAGCCCTCGTTTGTCAAATTCCCGAGCGTGACGGAGAAACTGTTCCAATAGTCGGACACGCTGTTCCACAATCTGCCGAACAGGCCGCCCACATTGTTCTTGCCCGCGATCTTCCCCGTATTTTTAAGGCCGCTGTGCAGGAATGTCCCTGCGCCGTTGTGATATCCCGCAAGGCCGCCCACGTAGTCCGAATTGGGCGCGCTGACGGTTGCGCTGTTGGAACAGTTTGTAAACGTTCCGTTTGCAAAGCCCGTTATGCCGCCGACGTACTGTCCGCGATCGGTATAATTGATCTCAATGGCGTTGTGGCAGTTCGTAAAGGCATATCCCCTGCCCGCATATCCGCCGAAGTAAACGTTGTTGACGCCGCTCTCGGTGAGGTAGTGGTTCGCAACGAGCGTTGAGCCCTCGTTGGAGCAGTTGACCAGCGCGATCGCACCGAGATAGCCCGCAAGGCCGCCGACGTAATAGCCGCCCGTGATCGTTCCGCCCGAAGTACCCGTGATCTTTGAGGCTCCGTCGTCGGAGGTGGCATATCCGAAGAGGCCGCCCACATACCCGACGGAGGCCGTCACGTTGCCCGAATTCTTAAAGTCAACAACGGTAAAGGTGACGGAATATCTGTCGGTATTATTGGCGCAGCTGTTGCCGATGATGCCGCCGACATAGGTCCCGCCCGAAACCGTTCCGCTGTTGGTGAACTTGGCGAGCGTTGCGGAATAGCCGTTCCAATAATCGGACGTTACATTATAATAGTAACCGAACACGCCGCCGACGTTGTTGTTGCCGTTGACCGTGCCGCCGTTTTCATAGCCCGAAATGGTGTACGAACCGCCACGCGAGAAAAGTCCGACAACGCCGCCGACGTTGGTGGCCAAAGGAGCCTCCACGGAGCCGTAGTTGTAAAGTTTTTCGATCGTGCCGCCCGTGTATTGGCCGATGAGGCCGCCCACGCCCTTATCTGTGGCCTGTTCCGCCTTGACGGTGGCGTGGTTCTCGCAGTCGTGCATGCTCCCCGCGGTGAAGAGCCCGACGAGGCCGCCGATATAGTTGTAGGTCGTCTTGCCCTCGATCGTGCCGCTGAGGATATTGACGTTGGAGATCTCTTTCCCCTCGAACTTGCCCGCAATGCCGCCGACGGGGTAGGAGTTCTGATAGTCGGTATAGCTCATTGTGACGGTGAGATTTTCAAACTTCACATTCCGCACGGAGCCCGTGAGGGTCGAGAACATGCCCGCGTAGCCCTTCTCGGTGACGGTGACCGTGAGATTTCTGATCGTGAAGTTCGCGCCGTCGAGGGTGGCGGGGAAGTCGAAGGGAGTCCATGTCTGCCCCCGCATGTCGATATCCTGCGTGAGGCGGAAGATCTCTTCGGAGGAGTTGAACACCATGCCGAGGAGGTCGGCAGGCGTCGAAACTTCGGAGATGGGCGGGTTGATGAAGGTACAGCTCCCCGCGCCGACATATTTGCCGAAGTTGGAGGAAGCGGAAACGGAACCGCCCGAGATGCCGCCGTCGAGGGAGGCCCTGTTGTTGGTGTTCCCGATAAGGCCGCCCGCGCGGATGCCCGAGGCCGTGACGCTGCCGCGGTTGGTGCAGTTCTTGAGGGTGGTGTTGCTGCCGATCCAGCCGACGATGCCGCCCACATTGTTCACGCCCCTGATATTGCCGAAGTTCTGGTTATCTTCAAATCTTGCGGGCGAACCGTTGATATAGCCGACGATACCGCCCACGCAGCCGACGTCATTGCTCTTGCTGACGCCCTCGACGTCGGCGCGGTTGATACAGCCGTAAATGCTTGCGGCGCCCGCGAGCTGGCCGATGATGCCGCCGAGGTCCGTATCGTTGGAGGTGGGCTTCACGGAAATGCTGCCCGTGACGGTGACGTTGTACACCGTTCCGTTGCTGAGAACGTCCGCAAGCGCGCCGCGGGTGACCTTGGCCGTCGTCGCGGAATTATCTGTGATCGAAACGTCGAGCTTGAGGTCGTGTACGGTGCCCGTGAGCGTTGCGAACAGCCCGCGCGAGCCCGTAATATGGATCGTCTTGCCCTTTCCGTCGAGTACGCCCGCAAAGTTGACGGCAGGAACGCTGCTTCCCGAAAGGGTGAGATCGTTGCCGAGTTCTATCTCCACAGCGGGAAGATTGAAGCAGGCGTTGAACTCAGACGGGGTAGTGACGCGGCGGCGGAGATATTTGAATGCAGGATTGCCGATGGCGGCGCGGCTGTCCCATTCGATCATGAAGACGAACGAATTATTATTGTAAACGTCGTCCCAGCCGTCGAGGTAGAGGGCGGCATAGTCCTGGTTGTTGCTCCCGTTGTTGGGTTCGCCCCTTCTCCAATTAGAATATGTAAACGGTTCTCCCGTCGCCCATACGAAGACCCCCTCCGTTTCATAGTCGGTGCCGCCGATAAAGATGCTCTGCAGACCGCAGTGCTTCATAAGACGGAGGATATAGTCGTTTTCTTCCGCGTTATTGACGGCCACGAGGGTGCCGCCGAGGTATTCGCTGTAGAGCTCGGCATCCGTCCAGAGCATCGGCGTCTGGATAAACGCATAGTAGTGGCCGCGGTAGGAATAGGCGGTGATGCTGATATCGCTGCCGTTTCTGTCTTTCAGATTGCCGATCTCGGTGGGAAGAGAGAGCGCGTCGGCGCTATCCCATTCGCAGAAGAAGGACGCCTTGTTGTTGCCGCCCCAGTCGTTCCAGGTGAAATCGGGATAGCCGCTGTAGAAGGAGATATAGGGTTCGTTTCCGTTGCCGCTCGGCTCGCCTTCCGCCCAATTCTGATAGCTGAACTCCTCCTCCGTGACCCACTTCCATGCGCCGTCCGCAAATTGGCCGCCGAGCCAGCAGTCGATGGCGCCTGCATCCCTGCGGAGAATGTCTGCGGCGAACTTATTCTCGTCTGCGGTCGTGATCGTGATGAGGTGACCGCCGTAGAATTCGCAGAACTCCTCGGCCTCCGCCCATGTCTTGGGAACATTCACATAGGAATAGTAGTGGCTCCCGTAACGGTACACCGTGTACCCGAAGTTGGCGCTCAACGTCCTGTCCATCGGATAATAGTAGTAATCAATGACGAGCTCGACGTCGTGGGCGGGCATGGTATATTGAAAACTCTTTTGGTCGGTGAGGAATCTCCCCTCTTCCATGTAGCCGTAAAACTGCATATTTGCGAGCGCAGAGGGAAGGCTGACCGAAACCCGTTCGTTTTCGGCATGTCTGCCGAGCTCAACCGTGACCGTGCGGTCCGTTCCGTAGTCCAAATAGCTGAGCTTGAGCAGATAGGTGTTGGTGTACTTGGCATACACGTCAACGTGCTCATCTCTGCGGTCCCATGCGGAAACGCTTTGGCCGTAATTATCGGTAATTCTCACTTCTTGGTCCTCATCGGTGAGGTACCAATAGTTGAAGATCTTGTTGACGAGCTCGGGCGGCGCGATGGTGAACCGTGAACCGTAGCGGATCCTGATGTCCTCGCCCTGCCTCATTCCGTCAACATATACGGTCACCGTGGTGAAGTCGTGCCAAACGGGATAGAGGCGCAGGTTCCCCGTATGTCCGACGGGGACCTCTCCCGAGAGGATCTCGCCGACGTAGTCGGGGCTCTCGCACCAGCCCACAAAGGGGAAGCCGTCCTTCTCTTCGAGCGTGGGAAGGGGGAACGACGTTTCCACGGTATATGTGCCCGAAGGGAAATAGGTATCGCTCAAAAATTCCACCGTGTAGGTGATGAGCGACCATTTTGCATAGAATTCCTCGGAATCGGTATAGTAGGTGAATCTGGGTATGGGATTTGTGTTCACATCTATGGTTGGATACCAGCCGTCGAGGTTGTAACCGGGTTTTCCGTCATACCCGGGCGCGGGATAGGTTTCGCCCCGCTCGACGATCATGGTGAAATCCTCCGAGGGCCTTTCGGGAATGGGATGGAAGGTGAGCGTTCTGTATTCGACCCATTTCCCATAGAGGTCGAGATCGGAAGTGACGGGACCGCCCTCATAGAGATCGCTCCTTCCCCGCAGCGTCCAGCCCTTGAACCTCGTCCCCTCCTTCGCCGTGCTGTCTTTCACGGTGGGAAGATCGGAAACGTCGAGTTCCTCATTCATGCGGTATTTGCGGAAATCTACCGATTCGGGATAGTCGTCGCTCTGCCAATGGAGCCTGACGGTAAAGAAGATCTCCGAATAGTGCGCGGTGAGCTGCACGCTGCTGCTATCCCCCGCAAGTTTTTCGTTGACCGTATCAAAGCCCGTGAGCGGGTTGCCGTCGCCGTCGGTGACCTGCTCGCCGTCCGACGTAAACCAGCCCGTGAAATCCCAGCCCTCTTTATAGGCGACGGGAAGGGTCGGGAGCAGTTCGCCGAAGCGGTAGGAACCGTCGGGGTCCCCGAGCATGTGTCCGTCGGCCGCGTCAAAGAGCAGTTCGACCCGATTGGGATCCCACTTCGGATAGAGGGTCATATCATGATCGATGAGAAAGTCCGTCTGCACGCCGTTTTCGTTGAAAATCATGTTGTCGTCGCCCGTAAAGTAGCCTTCAAACGCATACCCTACGCGGGTGGGCGGAACGAGATGGTTATTTTCCTCGAAATAGATAAATTCCTGCCTCTGCGTATCGCCGTCAACGATCGTGAGTATGTAATAGGCGCGGTCGGGCGGGTTCTGGTTATTCCCCGTACCGCCGTTATTGTTGCCGCCGTTATTGTTGCCGCTCCCGCCGCTGTCACAGCCTACGGCAAAGGCACAGCAAAGTATGAATGTGAGAAGAACGAACAGGATATACCCGATCCTTTTACGCATACACTTTTACCTCCGAAATTCTCCGCTGCCAAAGACGAACTTTACAGCCGCTGCATGATCTCTTCTTTTTTTTGTTCATATTCCTCTTCCGTGATCGCGCCCTTCTCCTTGAGTTCAAAGAGGCGTTCGAGGGTCACGGTCGGGCTCTCCTCTTCCTTCTGCCGCTCCGCCTCAGCCTTTGCGAGCGCTTCGACCCCCCTGGCGCGCCATACTTCCCGCTTTCCGGTGAGCTTCTTTGCCGTGATGCCGCGCTCATAGAGGATCATGAGCACGCCGAAGATGAGGATGAGAATACAGATGACCTGCGCGGGCGAGAGGAAAAATCCCGTACTGCCGCGGTCGTCCCCGCGCAAAAATTCCATGGAGAAGCGGAACACGCCGTAAGCGATGAGATAGATCTCCGCCGCATACCGCTTCGTCTTTTTCCTCGTCGTGATGAGCACGATGAAGAGCGCGAGCTCAAAGGCGGCCTCAAAGAGCTGGGTGGGCAGAACGGGAAGGCTCACCGTTCCCTCGGGGTTGGAGGGGTCGGCGGGATATTGGAGCGCGGCCCTGCTCCCCGCGGGGAACACGACGCCGAACACGCTGTCCGTGACCTTGCCGTAGCAGCAGCCGCCGAAGAAGCACCCGAGC
>CANQUY010000019.1 GCA_947627125.1 uncultured Clostridia bacterium | reverse complement strand
TGCGCCTGAAGAGATTCGAACTCCTGACACACGGCTTAGAAGGCCGTTGCTCTATCCACCTGAGCTACAGGCGCATAACTGATTGCCTCGAAGATTCTTCTCTCAAGACTTACGAAATTGGAGCGGGTGATGGGAATTGAACCCACGCGACCAGCTTGGAAGGCTAGTGTTCTACCACTGAACTACACCCGCACTCGGTCAATGCTTGATTATTCTATCAAATATTGCCCGATATGTCAACGATTTTCATGGGTCTTACCGACTTTTTTTCCAAAATTTTTTTCATGCCGAATTTGTCCCATTCGACAGAATCCCATAAATTCGGCTTGCATTCGCGGGCGGCTTGTGATATAATTTTTGTGCCCGTAAATATGATGAAGCAGGGAGCGGAATTTCGGCCTTATGACAACTCTTTACATCTCGGACCTCGACGGAACTTTGCTCACGAGCCGCGAGCGGGTTTCCGCCTACAGCATCGAAAAACTCAACGCACTCATTGAACGCGGGATGATTTTATCCTTCGCGACCGCCCGTTCCGCCCTGAGCGCCAAGCTCGCGCTTGACGGGCTGAAGATCAACGCGCCCGTCGTGCTCTACAACGGCGGCCTCATCTATAACTATGGAACGGGGGAAACCCTTCGCTCCGTTCTTTTCACGGAGGAAGAAAAGCGCTACGTCTTTTCTGTTCTCAAGGAGCATGGCATTCCGCCCTTCGTGTTCGGTGCAAGGCGGAAGGACAGGGAGCGCGTCGCCTATGAGGTCGGCAAGGAGAACCCGGGCATCGTCCGCTATCTCTACCGTCGCCGCGGGGATGTCCGTCTTGACCCCGTGGGCTCCGAAGAGGAACTCCTCGACGGCTATATCTTTTATTTTAAGTGCATATGTCCACGCGAGCAACTCGAGCGGGCATGGAATATTTTGAAGTACGACGAACGTTTCATCTGCATCTTCCATCAGGAGAAGTACCAGAACGACTTTTGGATGGAGATCTCCCCGCGCGAGGCGACCAAGGCTAACGGCGTCATATTCTTGAGAAACTACCTCGGCTGCGGCAAGGTCGTCTGCTTTGGCGACACGTCCAACGACTCGGACATGTTCGACGTCTGCGACGAGAAGTACGCCGTGATGAACGCCGACAGCTGGCTGAAGGAGAAAGCGACGGGTGTCATCGGCTACTGCGAAGAGGACGGCGTTGCCAAGTGGCTCGAAGCGAATTTCCATTGCTGATCCCGCGTCCCCGCGCCGCTCATTCTGCCACGCCCGCTCAGCATGACGCCGCGCCGCGCCATTCTGCCCAGCCCGCTCATCCTGAGCGTAGCGAAGGATCCCCTCAAACGAAGTCCACCCGCCGCGTCATTCTGAGAACGCGAGAAGGACGAAAGGACGGAAACTGACCCGAAGAATCTCGCGGCGACAATCCGTAAAGCATGCGGCGAGATGCTTCGGTAGAACCCTCGTAGACTGCGTTGTACTCCCGTTCTCAGCATGACGCCGCATAGGCTCCCCTGGAGCCCTTTCCTCATTCCGAGCCCCGCAAGGGGCGAGAGAATCCCGCTATAAGAACAAAAGCCCGTAAGTCTATGAGATCCGCTCGCTGCGCTCGGGATGAGGGAAAACCACTCGCTGCCCCTTTAAGGGGAAGTCCCCCGAAGGGGGAAAGGGGTTCAAATCCCTCAGTTACCTACGGTGACAGCTCCCCTAAGAGGGGAGCCAGGGGCCACCCGCTCAGCATGAGCAATCCCCAAAAGCAAAATAACACGTGTTATATAACATATGTTATTTTCAAAAAACACGCTGAAGGGAATCATAATACCATCACAAAAACAGGTAGATCCCGCGGAAGGCGAGCACGAAACAGTAGACGTTCAAGACGGCCAAGAGGGGCATGAAGATCATGAGAAACAGGTTCCCGAGGCGGAACCGCATGATGAACATGGAGGCGTACACGGCGATCGCGCCGCCCAAAAAGGCCGCGAGCAACAGTTTTCCGTCCCCCTTGATCGTCCCGTCCGCCTCATACCCTTCCTTCTGCGATTTGAGGAAGCGGAACGCATAAAAATTGACGGCGAGAATATATACGCCGAAGCAAACATATAAAATCGTCATAGGGTCTTTTACAGTATTGCCCCTTTTCCGAAAAAGAGCGCATCGAACACCATTTTTTCAATTTGGAGGATGATATGCAGTCATTAAGAGAACTTTATAAAATCGGCCGCGGCCCCTCAAGCTCCCACACCATGGGCCCCGAACGTGCCGCAAAGGACTTTCTGTCCCGCTGTCCCGATGCGGAGAGCTACCGCGCGACCCTCTACGGCTCCCTCGCGCTGACGGGAAAGGGCCATCTCACCGACAGGGCGATCATCGACGTCTTTGAGGCCGCGGGCAAGAAGATCGAGGTCGTTTTCGACCCCTCGGACAAGCCTCTCGAACACCCCAACACGATGACCCTTTCCGCCTTGAAAGCGGACGGCGTGACCATTCTCTCCGTCACCTATCTCTCGGTGGGCGGGGGAACCATCCGCGTCGTCGGCGAACCCGCGGCCGAGCCCAAAAACGTGTACATATTCCGCGATTTTTCGGAGATCATGCGCTATTGCACCGCCCAAAATGTTCCCCTCGAACAGGTCGTTTACGACGTTGAGGGCGAGGGGATCAAGTCATTTTTGGGGGAAATCTGGCATTCCATGAAGGCGACGATCTACCGCGGCATCACCGCCGAGGGGGCCCTTCCCGGGACGCTGAAAGTGGCCCGCAAGGCCAAAATTTTATTTGAAACCACCATGCCCGAAGAGGAGCCCGAGGAGCGCGAAAAACGCCAGCTCTGCGCGTTCGCCTTTGCCACGAGCGAGGAGAACGCGGGGGGCGGAACGGTGGTCACTTCTCCCACTTGCGGGGCGAGCGGCGTGCTTCCCGCCGTGCTCTTTTACCTCTCAAAAAAGCATGGTTTCAGCGATAATAAAGTCATTGACGCCCTCGCCGTGGCGGGTCTGATTGGTGTCACTGTGAAACAAAATGCCTCCGTCAGCGGTGCGGAAGCGGGCTGTCAGGCGGAGATCGGCACTGCGAGTTCCATGGCCGCCGCGGCTGTCTGTACCCTCTTCGGCGCAGGCGTCGATCAGACGGAATATGCCGCCGAGATCGCCCTCGAACACCAGCTCGGCCTCACCTGCGACCCCATCTGCGGCTATGTGCAGATCCCCTGTATCGAACGCAACGCCGTCGCAGCCATGCGTGCCCTCGAGAGCGCCCAGCTCGCCAAGATCCTCACGGGCACGAGAAAGATCTCCTTCGACCTCATTGTCAAGACCATGTACGAAACGGGTAGGGACATCAATGCCCGCTACCGTGAAACGAGCGAAGGGGGCCTCGCGGCCTATTATAAGGTGAGCTGACGGCGTAATTCTGAAAATATATTTAATTTTTACGGCAAAAATGTGTTTGAAACTATTGACACACCCGTAGAATTTGTGATAAAATGCATTATGTATCGGAATATGTCGAAATGTACCCACGCTTTCCGCTCATTCCGATCGCAGGGAGGAATCCCATAAAACGCACGGGGGCAGGGTTTAACGGGATGCTTCGCTTACGCTCTGTATGAACGAGCCCCCGCTCGGCCGCTCATTCTGACCCTGAGTATAGCGAAGGGGAAGAATCTCATAAAACCAACGGGGGCACATTCCCCACAAGGCAACGACGGCAGAACATGCCGATGTAATATATATGGAATAAATCCGTAAGGAGAAAAAATATGAAAGAAAAGAACTTAAGTTTGGCAAGAAAGATTTTGCTTGCCTTGCTTGCGGTGTTGGTGGCCGTAGGCGCGTTTTTCGGTGTCATTACGATGAACCGCAACGGCGTCGGCAACACTGTGGAGGGAGCTCTTTCCGCCTCGGCGGCTGAGAAACCTGCCACGAAAGACGCGCTCAAGACGGCAGTTGACGATTTGTGCAAAGAGTTGTCTACAGGTGTGGGCTTACGCACGCAGGCACTCCTCACAGAGGCCGCCAACGCATTAAAAGCGGAAATCGACGCAACGAACGAGGGCACGGAAGGGTTTGCTACTCTTCAGGTCAGCTACTCGGAAAGGTTGAATCTTGCGCTCCAAAAGGGCCTCGCGATAGAGGACCTTGTTTCCGCATATAAAGCCGTTACGGGTAAAGACCTTCCGATCGCGGCAGACGGCTTCACCGTTACCAACGAGGACGAGGATGCGCTTTTGACGAAAATGCAGGAAGCGATCACGGCCATCAAGGACGCGAACAGCCTTCAAGGCCAACACATTGTGAATGTCAACGACACCTTGAAAAACGCCGTCCTTGGGCTCCTTGCAAAGGGCATTGTTTGGTCGGACGACGATTCCGCAGCCGTAAAGGCTTACATGGCTAAGGTTACCGATAATGTCGAGAAAGCGACGGCGAAAGATGACGATACACGTATCGACGTCCTTACACCCGTTACGGAAACGACGGTAGATGAAGAAAGCGAAACCGAAACAGCCGAGTCCGTTTCTGCCAAATTGACGTCCCTGCGCGAGGCCGAAAGAAACGACGCGATCGATCAATACAAGGCCATTGTGCATTTGTTGCTTGGTACGGCTCTTGACGACGTGCAGGTACCCGATGCTTTGACGAACGCCGCAAATTGCAAAGCGGTCAACGCTGCGCTCAAAGCTGCGCTTGATGCTCTGCTTACGCCCGCTACCGGAGAGGATGCCCCCGCAATCAGCGAAGCACTTCAAGCCCACTATGCAGCCTTGAAGGGTTCGATTGATGAGGCAATTCCCGAAGGCAAGGTAGATGCTGTTGCATCTGTCTATGACGGTGTACTCACTGCCGAGCAGAAGAGATTTTCCAATAATGAAGCCGAGTCCCAAGGTAGCAAGGAGCTTGCATTGGCAAACTTCGCGACCTATTATGAGGAATTGGGCTTGACCGACATGGAAAACAACGCTCAATACAAAGCGTTGGCGACCACTCTCAACGGGGATCAAAATGCTGAGCCCGCAACGGACGGTATCACTCTTGCGAAAGGCGACAGCATTGTCGAAAAGCTCGCGGCAGTCAACACCGCTTTGAAAGAAGCAGTCGTCGGTGTTCTGAACGGCCTGTATAACGAAGCAACCGACTCCGCCGCCACAAAGGCCTACATTGACAGCATTGTGGCTTTGGTTGAGGCTGCGGCTGAAAAACCCAACGACTATACCGGCCTTTCCGATTATGAGAATCTGAAAGCGGCAACGGAGGGCGAGAAGCCCGAACCGGCGGTAACTCTCAGCGGCGTTAAGGCTGCGCTTGAGAGCATGCGCACAGGAGAACTCACCGCTGCGCGGGATGCTTATAAGGCATACTATAAGAAACTCACCGGTAGCGATTATCCTACAGATGAAAGCACGTTGGGTGACCTTAAAGTTGAAAACATTACCAACCTTGTCACAGTCGAGGGACAAGACGAACCTCAGGACGGCGGTATCAGCGCCATCAATACCTCCCTGGCAAACACCGCCAAGGCTCTTGTTCACTCGCTCCTCAGCGTAGAGAACAGCAAGAACCTTGATTCCAAGGAATTTGCAGATATTATCTCAAAATACGAAGGAAGTATCGAGGGTGACGCTCTCACGACGGCAAACGACGGAAAGTCTGCTTACGTCACAACGCTCAATGGCACAATCGATGATTTAAAAGGCGAACTTGACACTCAGAGAGCGACAGAGCTGAACAACGCAAAGACGACGGTTGTCAATGCCTACAACGCTCTGTTCGGAACCGACTATACATATGCGGCAGACCTTGCGGTCGACGAAAAGGACAACGCGCTTACCACCGCGCTCAATACGATCAACGGCACGACCCTTTCGGCTTTGAATGGCCAAGTCCAAAACGCGATCAATGGTTTTGTTGAACCCGCAAAGGCCACATTGACCACTGACGCCATCAACACTGCCGCGACAGCTGTGACGGCTGCGATTACGGCAGCCGCCGATAGAACCATGCCCGAAACGGCTACTTATCCCACGGCATTTGCCTTTAACGAAGATGAGAATAAGGCTCTCACGGCTCTTCGTGCCGCTGTTGTTCTTCAGCAGGATAGAAATCAAGCAAAGAGCGATCTTGACACCTTAGCGGCTCAGATCAAGGAAGTCTGTGGCGATGAGTATGCCGCTATAAAAGAAACATTTGAGGCTAAAGTTACAGAAGAGAAAGGTAAGATCGACGCAGCGACAGACGTGCCTGCAGCTAAGAATGAGGCCGTCAACGCTTTGCTCACCGCAGCCGCAAAGACGATCGCGACCGCAGAATACAAAGCAAGCTACAAGGCAATCTATGGTACAGATGCAACACTCAGCGAAGACTTCACAACCGCGCTCGACGCAGCTACCGATCTCAACGCATTCCTTAAGGAAGAAATCGCAGAACTTCTTGCGAATCCCTTCAATGCTGAAGCCGCACCGGAATCCTTTGACAAGTATGTCGGCGATCTCCTCGCGGTGCTCAACGGCAATGTGACTGCTCTTGAGAGCGGCGAAAACGCCAACGCGCAGGTCTATGATTATTCCTCCGTTCTCGACGGCGCAAAGGAAAAGCTGGAAATTGCAAAGGAAATGGATGCTGCTCTTGCGGCTATCGATGAGCACTTTACAGATCTTGCGGAGTCCTTCTATACCAAAGGTCTTTCTGAGCCGAATGAAACGAAAGTCAGAATGTCCGATGAAGATTGGACGGCTCTTTCGACAACGGGTCTTGAAGATGCGAAGAAGTGGATCACCGATTTGGATTTGACGAAAGAGGATAATGTCAGCTGGGCAGATTACTTGAGCAGCATGAAGACTGCTATTTCAAGTCATAAAGAGAGTGCAATAAAGTCGCTTGACATTGCCGCTTGGACCGCTGTCGCCAAATATGAATTAAATGCTTCCTTAAATGCGCTCCGCCTCAGCTTGGACGATAGTACCGCTGCGCTCGAAGCATCTCTTAAGACATTAGAAGCAGACGCTAGCAGCTTCACAGCAGAAGCGGTCAATGGAATTTTGTTGCCCGCAGTCAAAGTTGCGATCAATGCTGCCCTTAAAAATCAATCGGCCGCAACCAAGCGACTTGCCACGACTGCAGAGGAAGCGTTCTCCGATCAAGTAACTGAAGGTGACGTGATCCTTGCCGTTTCCAAAGATCCTAAATTGACGGAATTGGCTACTTCCCTTCCGGAGCAACTCAACAAAGAACGTGCCGCCGCGATCGCTGTTTATAAAGCGTACCACGAAGCGATTACAGGTGAAGAGTACACGGAAGAGAACTTCAGCAATGAAAAGGGTAATTTGAATGCCGCAGTAAGCTGTGCGCATATCAATGAGATTTTGGCAAAGGGTATTGATGATCTCTTCGCTAAAGTCCTGGCGGAAAAATATGCCACCAGTTCTGCCGAGGTGAAAAACCTTATTTCAACTGCGAGAGCAAATGTCGTTGAAGAAGTCAATAAGGCGAAGACAGACGGTCATGTCCTTGGTGTGGCAGACGCAACTGTCAGTGAAGTTACGCCTACAGTTGAGGCAAAAACTGCAAGCCTGTTGGAAGACATTGCAGGTAAACTCAGCAGTGACAAAACTGCGGCAAAGGAAGCTCTGAAGAAATTCTATGAGGCTCTGACGACTGAATTAACAGATAAATCGGCTCTTCAGACAATATTAGAAACCTATGTGAAAGAAGGAGAGGAAAAATTACTTGATACGGCAGCTGATTGCACCGCACTCAATACTGCTTTGAGAGAAGCAATGAATGCTCTCCTTGATGCGTATACGAATTCGGATACCGACAAAGCAAATTCTAATATTGCAGATATTGTTGCTGAAATCAAGGGTAAGATTGAAACCTATATCAATGAATTGAATAGGGAAGATGTTGCGACAGAGAAGGGCATTACCATTGCAGATGGTAACGCGTTGGAGAAGTTTGGGCAGGAAGCGAACGCAAGGATCAGAATCGAGCGTGAACGCGCCGACGCGATCGCCAAACTTAAGGCGGCCTATGATGAGGCCACCAAGTCTGATGGTGATTTCAATGATGTTGCAGTTTCCGAAATCACTGAAAAAGCAAAAGCAAACGTCAAGAAATTGTTTGATGATGCTTGTGATGAGGTCAATGGCGCTGCAGCGGCTTTGAATCCGATCGAGTCTGAAGACTCCGCGATCGACGAGGCGACGCCCGACTGGACGACCCTTTATAGCACAGCTCATAATGCGATAACAGGCGAACTTGCAAAAGATCTTCCCGCAGACGAAGGCGCTGTTGACGCATTCGAGCAGGCTTGCCGTGTTCTTATTGCAGTCAATGTCTATATCAAGAGCAACCGCATTATTTCCAATAACTTGGAGAAGGAATTCACGGGTGCTCAGATCGATGAATATGTAGGTAAATTTGGTACCGAAACGGCCTATGCAAATATCAATAAAACTCTTATTGAAATGGTCTATGCCGATCTCGTGGCTCTTAAAAATGTAGACGGAGATACAGAGCGTATTGCTAATGCGATCACGGCTGCAGAGGAAACTCTCAATGCTCTGAGTGTCGCCGATCAAGTTGTTGATATTACTGATACCGTAAACACCATTATGAACGGTGAAGAGGAAGGTAAAGAGGGTATCAACACCATTCGGACGGAAGAAAAGAATGCTGTGAAGCAGGCGTATCTCGATGCATACTACGACTTGACCGGTCATAACACGAGGTACACGCTGAACTCCGATGGCACTCTTCCCGATACCGTGTCCGAGGACGTGAAAGCTGCGATTGCGGAAATCGATAAAGCTACGGATTGCAAGTCTGCAAACGATGCATTAAAGGTGCAGCTCACAAAACTCCTCAATGAGGGTGTATTGAACACCGCAAAAGATCCTCAAGAGGTTAAAGACTATATCACCAAGGTCGTCACCGCCGTTGGGACTTTGATCGATAGCGTGAACGCGGCTGGCGAACGCAGGGCTCCTGTGTTCTATGTGGCTGAATCCGAAACGACGCCTGCACCTGAAATCGATAAGCTGACCATTGACGGTGCGCAAAAGACTTTCGCAGACGTCAAGGCGCAGATCGATTCGCTCAGGCTCGGCGAACGCGAAGAAGCGGTTAAGGAATACATTGCCGCCTACCAGGCATCTCTCGCTACGAATGCCACAGGGAAGAATTATGTCTACACCGTTGAACACAATGAACAGAACGTAATCATTGTTAGGGCAAAGAATGGCGAAGCAGTTGTAGAGCAACTTCCGGCTGAAATTACGAACTTTGTTGCCACAATCAACAATACGACCTATGCGGCGGATGCGGATAAGTCTTTGAAGGATGCCGTTGTTACTTTGATCGGCTCCCTCGCGAAGGACGGCGATTCCGCCACGGTTACCGGCCTCATCAACACAGCTAAGACAGATGTTTCTGAGGTGGAGGCGGATGCCACGAAGGGTATCTCCGATCTCGACAGTATCGTTTCTACGCTCGTTGGTGAAATTCAAACCCAGAAGAACGCCGAGAACGCGGCAGTTGTCGATGAATTCAAGAGCGCCTATAAGGCAATTACGGGCAACGATATCGAAGTTGCCGAAGACGGAAAACTGACCGTTGCGGGCGAAGAAGTGACGCTTGAAGGTTTTGATGCCTTCTTAGCGGCCGCAAGCATTGCAGCCAAGAATGAAGTTCTCAAGACTGTTTTGAGCAAGCTCATCAGCACGAATCAAACGCTCAAAGTCGACGATAAAGTTTACGACGCCGACAAGGATGCGCCCGAGATTGTTACATATCTTGGCACTGCCGACAAGCTCCTCGGTGACGCCCTTGCTGCACCCGGGGAAAACGGCGTTTCCAACTACACGAATACGATCAATGCCATCAAGACTCAGATTTCGACCTACAGGACTGAGGAAGCGAATGCGGCTGTTGGACAGTATGAGAGCATTTATAAGCTCTTGAATGGTGAAACCGCAACCCCCGATGCAACTGTAAGCTCCAGGATCAGAGGCATGGGCTATGCGGCGGAAATGAATGCCGCGCTCAAGACTGCAGTCAAGGCTCTTCTTGAAGGGTATGTCGACGCCGAGATCGATAGCAAGGCTGTGCAGGATGTAGCTAAGGGCTATAACAAAGTGATCGACGCCGAGGGTGCGGGGGCGAACGGAATCGTTGAGCTCCTCAAGGTGACGGTTAATGAGGGCGACACGCCGTCTACCGTCTACAGCGGCACCGTTGCAGACGCTTGGAAGACGATCGAAGCTCTGAAGCCCGCCGAAATTCTTGCAGCGAAGAATGCTTACCTTGCAGTTGTCAACGCATTCGCGGGCACCGCTTACGCGCTTAAGGCAGATGGTTCTCTCGATCTCAAAGCGGACGAAACTGCTCCCGAGATCACGGCTGCGCTCACTGCAATCGGCAACGCGGAGAACACCAAGGCTGCCATTAAAGCTCTGAAAGAACAGGTCGGAACGTTCCTTACCACCTACTTCAAGGATAAGGATTCCAAGGATGTCAACGATTACCTTGCCCTGTTGTTCACCGGGATCACGGCTTCCATCGATGGAAACTACAATGCGGACGCTACCCGTGCGGTTCCCGACTTTGCGCTGTACACCGATGCAGAACAGAAAGTTACAACAAGGTTCGGAGATTGCGTGAACACCTTCTACAGCATGGTGAAAGCCGACAATGCATCCGTCCAGGAGAACTTTGTTGCCAATCTCAAGCTTCTCACGGGACTTGAACTTACCGATCTTACGGCTGAACTTCAAGCGAAGTATGCCGAAATCGCCGAAGCTAAAACGTTGGCGGATGCGAATACGGCAGCGGCAAATTTGATGATAGAAGTCGTTAAGGCCTATGTCTGGCACACAAGGACGATCGGCGAGGGCCAGGATGCGAAGGTCGAGTTGCTCGATTCTGCGGCTTACACGGAAATCGCCGGGGATCTCCCGAAATATATCGGAGATGCTAAGGATAACGCAAACGGCGAAACGTTGGTCACAATTCTCGATTTGACTGAGTTGTTCACTGAGGCTAAGGAATCCCTCGAAAAAGTGTGGAATGGCGAGATCGCGGCGGCGAAAGCCTCCTACCTCTATGTCTACAACACGCTGAACGGCCTCAGCGGAGAAAACGCTGTCAAAGCTGACGCCGAAGCCGTCAAGGCGGCGATCGAGGCAATCGAGGCCGCGAAGAACGCTTCCGAACTCAACGAAGCAGTGTTCACACAGATCAATGCGCTTCTCGATAAGCTCGCTGAGCCCGAATCCAAGAACACGAAGGCTTACTTCACCCTTGTGAAGGGTCACGGAGTCATTGAAGGCGAGGGCGATGAAGAAGATACGCCCGCAACAAGCGGCCTTGTCGCTCTGCTCGCCTCCGTGAACGGTGAAAACCGCTCGATCATTGACTGCGCAAATGCCACGTTCACCGTCGGCGAAGATGAAGATCAGACCTTTGCGGATGTGTACGAACACCTCGAGGCAGACAGGATCGCGGCTCGCAAGGCGGCCGCGGAAGAGTTCGTTGAAGCATACAACGCAACTTTGGAAACGTCCGTCGAATACACAGTCACTGTTACGGACGGCAAAGTCGTCATCACGGTGACCGAGGACGCAGATGCTCAGCTTCCCGAAACCTTGAGCGGCTTTGTCACGGATATCAACGCCGCCAAGACCGCAAACGAAGCGAATGCTGTGCTCAAGACGGCTGTCAAGGCTCTCATCGGTGCGTTTACCGAGGAAGGCGACAGCAAGGCTGTCAGCGACGCGATTGCCAAGTATCAGGGCATGGTAGACGCACTTGACGCGCAAGACAACGGTATTTCCGACCTCACGGTTGAGGAAGAGAATCTTGTTGCCACGGCAAAGGCAGAAATCGAAGCCGACAGGGACGAACAGCGTCAAGCCGTTAAGGATGCCTATCTCGCCGCTTACAATGCGATCCTTGGCACGGACGAGGGCATCACTTACGACGACCTTGATGCCGCAGAGAGCTTCGCAGAGGCAATCGAGGCATTGCATACGGCCATCAATGCGCTTCTTGAATCCGCCAAGATCGAAGGGGATTCCACGAAAGTGGAGGGTTACTTCACAGCAGCGAAAGCGGCCGTTGATGCAGCCTTTGAAGAGAGCGGGCTCGTAGTTCCCGAGTTGACCGAGGCTCTCCAGATCGAAGGCAAAGTCTTCCACGAGGCCCTTTCCGGTCAGCGTGATGCTGAAAAAGCGGCGGCGGTTGACGAGTACAAGGCAGCCTATAAGCTCTTCAAGGGCGCAGACTGCGCAGAAACGGATGAAGTCATCAAAATCAACGAGGCCGAGAGCACCGCAGACGCGAATGCCGCGCTCATCGAGGGTGTGAAAGCTCTCCTCGCCGATTACGTTGATGCGACCGTTGACAGCAAGGATGTACAGGATCGTTTCACGACGCACACGGCAAATATCGAAGCGGCTGAACCGCAGGAGAACGGTATCTGCGAATTCATCGAAGTCGGCGAAGACGGAACCGCGACGGGCATTCTCGCCACGGCGAAGAAAGCGATCGACGACGAGAGAGCAAACGAGAGGGCTGCGGCAGTTGCCCAGTACAAGGCAGCTTATAAGGCCGTCATGGGCGAAGATTACACCGAAACAGAGGGCGACGTCGTTTCCGAGATCAACGCGACGACGAACGCGACCGATGCGAACAAGCTCCTCGTTGCGGCAACGCTTGAGCTCCTTCAAAACGACTTGAGCGAGGGCGATTCCAAGACCGTCCGCGATTACCTCGTCGAAAACGGCGAAGCAGAAGAACTCTTCAACGACGCGGCAGGTACCAACGGTATCAGCGTTCTGACGGCGGAAAGCGGCAAGCCTCCTCTCACTGTGGCACGCGCCCAGATCGTTGCATTGAGAGCTGCCGACGTCGATGCCGCAATGGATAGCTTCGAGTTTGCCTATGTGCTCCTGTTGGGTTCGGCAGATACGGATGCTCTGTTCAACGAAGCGGCTGCAAACCATGCAGATACCGAAATTTTGGATGCGAAGTTTGCCCTTGAAGTTCTCAAGGATCTCCTCGGCAACGTCATTGCAACTACAGTCACGCATACGGGCGATTCCGCCGGTGTGAAGGCATATCTCACAAGCGTGAAGGAAGCTGTTGAGGATTACCTCGACCTCGTCATCGAAGCGATCGACGAAAAAGCGATCCCCGAATTCACGGGCGAGAATGCGGCGATCCTCACCGTTGACGACGAAGAAGTCACGCTTGCAGACGTCAAGGCCGCTCTCGAGGAAATGAGAGCCGAAGAGCGTGCCGCGGCGCAGGAAACCTATAAGGAATACTACGAAGTCGTCAAGGGCTCTGCCTATGACGAAGCAACGGCAACGGATGCCGAAAAGAAGGTCTTGGAGGATCTTGGCAAAGCGGCCGACAATGCGGCGCTCAACGACCTCCTCAAGTCCGCGGTGAACGCCCTTATCGACGCATACACCAAGGGCGATGCGACTACAGTCACTACAGTTGCAGCGGCGCAGAAGGCTGCGCTCGGCAGCAAGATCGACGCGGCGACCGAAGAAGGCGCTCTTGCCGACAAACTTGCGGCAGACATTGCAAGGGCTCTCGACGAGATCAACTTCCGCCGTCATCAGGACGAAACGATCGAAAAGATCAACGAGGCCTATGATGCGCTTGCACAGGGCAGAATGGAAGCGGGCTCCAAGACCGAGCTCGACGCGCTCAAGACAGCTGCGATCGAAGAGATCAACAAGGCGGAGCTCGGCGACAAGACGCTTGCGATCGGCAATGCGGGTCTTGACGACATGCTCACCGACGCGATCGACAGCTTCAACCGCAAGGAAGCCGAGGGCATTGCCAAGCAGGAATATCTCGATAGCTACAGGGCTCTTCTCGGTAAGGCAGCAGATACTGCCGACGCGACCGTCAAGGCTGCGCTCGATGCCATCGCCGAAGCCGCCAAGGCCGATAAGGGTTATGTTTCCGTCGTGAACGCGGCCCTCAAGAATGCTGTGAACGCCGTGCTCGACAGCCTCCTTCTCAGAGATGACAGGAACGTTCTCATTGATTCGCAGGACGTCAAGGCAGTCGTCGAAGCGGCGAAGAAGAATGTGGAAACGCTCACGCAGAATGCGAATGAGGTTCCCGAAGTTTCCGACACCTTGACGGGTATCAAGGCGGAGATCGAAGAAGTCAGAGAAGCTGAGAAAGCGCATGCATCCGAAGCGGTTGACGGCGTTGTCGATTCGATCACGGGCGACAAGACCTATCCCGCAGACGTTCAGAAGCAGATCGACGAACTCGTTGAGGCGGCCAAAGATCAGATCGCGGATGCGGATTACGCCGAGATCGTCCTCATTCAGAACAAACTCAAGGCGCAGATCGAGCTCCTCGACGCACTCCACGCATACGAAGCGAAAGCGGCGACGGACGGCGTTGCGACCGAGAGCGTCAAGGCGATCATCGACGCAGCGATTGAAGAGATCGGCGCGGCAAGCGGCGCATCCGCAGTCGAAAAGGCAGAAAAGGCAGCTCTTCTGAATGCCGACAAGGCATATGCGAAACTTTATCTTGCCAAGCTCGTTTCCGCCGAGAGCGATACGGTCAAGGCGATCCTTACGGGCTCCAACGGCTTCAACGCAAAGGTCGAAGGCGCAAGCTCGGCAGAGGAGATCGAGGCAATCATCGCCGAGGCGAAGATCGCGATCGAATCCGTCAAGTTCGTCGATACCTATGACATTTTGAGAAAGGCATTCGGCTCCATCACCGCGGACGACAAGACGGCTCTCGAGGCTGCGCGGGATGCGTTCAACGGCCTCAAGAATGAAGCGGTGAAGGATTACCTCAACAAGACCTCCGAGTACACCTCCATCCCGATGCAGATCGACGATATGCTCAACAAGGCTGCCTTTGAAGCCAAGAAGAGCGAAACGGTTGCGGCGGCCAAGGCGCTCGCCGAGGGCAAGGAAGGAAAGATCATCGCCGATATGTTGGAGCGTCAGCTTCAC
The DNA here is from genome assembly GCA_947627125.1 of uncultured Clostridia bacterium. Classification (GTDB taxonomy): domain Bacteria; phylum Bacillota; class Clostridia; order Christensenellales; family Borkfalkiaceae; genus Gallimonas. Next base: position 3,224 of record CANQUY010000019.1, on the reverse strand, counting down.
AGCATCAACGATATCTGGTACGAAGCTCACTACAACGACGACCGCGATGCATATCTCAAACAGCAGCTGGATGCGCTCGACGCTGAGCTCACCGCTACGGGCGACGTCATCAAGCATGCAGAAACCGTTCAGAACACGGCCAACAAGATGGAAGAAGCTCTCGGTGAATACCTCACGAGCGGCGTCTACAGCGGCCAGACGGCAAGGAACCTGAGAAGCATTATCGACAAGTACCTCGAGCAGGCCAAGAACGTCAGCACCAGCGGCTCCGTGGAAGAGAACTTGCAGGAGATCTACAATCAGGCGATCGCAGAACTCAAGGCGGCTCCCACTTGGGCAGTGACGGCGGGCGAGATCACCGCAAACGGTACGACGGACGACTACGCAGAGGACTATGAGGGCACCACGCTTTGGGGCTACGTCACGAACGACGAGGGCATCGAAGGCGGCGTCACGCTCTCGATCGAAACGAAGGACAGCACCGCTACGATCGAAGCTATCCAGAACGGCACATTGAAGGCGGCGGCAGGTTCCAACCTCACCGAGGAAGAGATGAAGGCCATTGTCGAGAACAAAGACGTCATCTCCACGTTCGACATCAGCCTTCTCAAGCAGAACGCCAAGGTCGAAACCTTCAACGGCCTCTACAAGGTGACGGTTCTCCTTCCCGAAGCTCTCAGAGATATCGACGGTATTGAAGTTGTCTACATGGGTGCAAACGGCGAAGTCGAAGTCTATAACGCAGAAGTTTCCGAGGACGGCAGGTATCTCACCTTCACGACGGAGCACTTCTCCGAATTCGTCATTCTCGGCGAAGCAACGGTCAACCTGTGGTGGCTCGTCATCACGCTCACCGTTGTGCTCGGGCTCGAACTCGTTGCGCTCCTCGTTGTGCTCCTCAAGAAGGGCGGCAAGAAAGAAGAGAAGGTTGCCTCCGTGCTTCCTCTCGGGCTCCTCTTGGCGGTTCTTCCGATGAACGCAACAGGGATCTGCGTGATGCTCGGCGTGGGCGTTGTGGCCTTGGGCGTAGGCATCTTCTTCGCGGCAAGGCACAAGAAGTCCTAAAAGTAATCACCTCAGGGTATAAAAAAACAGCGAGGATATCTCCTCGCTGTTTTTCTATTCTTCTATTATTATCTTATCATCGAGTAGGTCAAATAATAGATTTCTTCGTCCGTCCAACCCGCCGCGCCTTTATGCAATGTCTTATGAATGGTCGCCTCATGCACAAACCCGCAACTTTCCACCGTCTTTTGCGACGCTATATTGATCGACGAAATACGGGCGCGTATCGCATTCAATCGAATGACCTTCTTTTTGTAAACGCCAAGTTGCACCGTTGCCGCAGGCTCGTAAAGTTTCCCGCGCAAGGTGATTTTGGTGAGCTCTCCGACGGCTTCCCTGCAGTATCCTTTTCTTCTCTCTTCTTTGAAAAGATAATATTCGAGCAACCCCGTTGAAGCCTCCTTTTTCATGCTGAGCCCGATATAGCCGAGTAATTTTCGGTCGGCTTTCCGCTCTATCGCAAAATAGGCGCTTCTTCTCAAAGACAAAGTAAATTCCCGTATATTTTTGTACGTGGGTTTTTGCCCCGTGAAAAGCTCAAAATCTCCCTCGCTCTTGAAATGGTCGGCGAGAATTTTTTGATCTTTCCCTTCGACCGCCCGTAAGACAAGGCGTTCCGTTTCAATCGGCGGGTTGACATTTGCCTCGCTTGGTTCTCCCACCGACTTCAAGGCCGCTTTGATGAACGCGTATTCTTCCTTGGAAAAATCCTCTTTGCAGAATTTTGATTTGGGTGGATAATAGTTCACGATCATATTCCAAAGCGCGAGCCGATAGCGATCGCCCGCTTGGAAGAGCGTCTTGAAACACAATATCCCCTGTTGATATTCTTTCGTCCGGCATTTCTTATCATAAGTCGATATTCCGAAATGAACATAGTAGGGGCAATCATCGGGACGCCCGGCAAACAGCCCGTTCCTCAAAAAATCAATCGCTGCTTCATCAAGTTGTTCCCTCGCTTGATCAAAACTTTTCATGTTCATCCTCACTTGTAAAATTGCTATTTTTGATATTTCTCTGCCTTATATGCAGGCTCACAATTTTTCATTGTTTCGCTGTCGCCGAAAATTTCATGTAAATCATTTATATCGTTTGGAGTAAAATCCCTGACATACATTCTTGATGTTTCTATCTGCATATTAGTTATCTCACTAAATTTGAAATTTTACTTTAGACTTGTTGAGCAGATGGGGCATATCTGTTTGGCAAGTATATCGGGGATAGATGCGCGAGCATCAAGGGGCTCTTGACGGAGCGGAGAAAATTTCTCAGACGGCGGCTTTCTGCTGTCAGAGAGGAAGCCTCGCAGAGCGCACGATACATGGCCGAAAGACTATGTATAGAAGTGTGCTCTTTCGTTTCTGAAGGGTTTTGAAACTTACCGACAAACGGAGATTTGAAGCTATCCTTTCAACGCATGGATCGAATCATATCGTAAACCGAAAGACGTTTGGCACAGATTTGTCGCCAAAAGTCTTTACAGCCATTCGGTACATAGCCTTTGCATGGATCCTGTCATGCCAGACAAAACGTCTAAGCACCTTTCGCAGCGACCATTCTTCGTCATAGCTGCCAAGGCAGACGGCACGTTTCAAAAAATCCGCCTGGTTTTCAAGCGCCGCAAAGCCGCGCTCTCTGCATTCCAAAATCGTCCCTTCATGATCCGCAGGAACGCCAATTTCTCCAAAATAATACTCGTTGACGTTTTTTGTGTGCTCATACATTTCCTGTGCTGTGCGCGGGACCTGCCCGTAAAAAGTTTTTCGGCTTGGCAGGCAGCTTTTACTTTTATCGGGAATGGATTGATACAGTGTCAAAAAATCCTGTGCTGATTTCAAGGTGAGCGCCTTCAATTCCGCATATTCGGCCAGGCTTAGTGCTTTCCTTTCCGAATCAAAGATGACATCAGAATCGGCATCGGAAACGGTCAGATCCGATCGCTTTTCCTGAATGATTTCGCATTCAAAAGCATCGGGCATCAATCCGCCTTTCCAGCTGATATAAGACCTTATTTCCGTTGGCATTTTCTCAAGAGCCGAATCCTTGGAGGCGCCGCGCGTAAAGGCGCCGACAAAGGTATCTGCAAATAAAAGACTGTCGCCGCCGTTGTGCTCCCATACGCAGAATATTTTCATGGAGATCTCCTCACAAATCCGGAC